>NZ_JBBOPM010000005.1:0-3462 GCF_038003605.1 Carnobacterium sp. FSL E2-0243 | reverse complement strand
CACAGGGTTTAGTGGGAATTTAGGGTTTAAAATGCCTAAAGAGTGGGCATTCGACCAATTTATTGAAATGACCGTGGGTAGAGGAGACATGTTGTTTCCAATTGATCAAGTTGCTTCTTCTGGACGAGATGCGGGAGTGAAAAATTTTGATATTGATTCTAGTCAGAAAGTGAATACTATCAGTCATAATATATTGAATGGATTGAATTTGCAGGACTTTTTCAAAGAAGTTATTATTGTGCCCAATAAGATATATGAACAACATTTAGGTGCAATTGATCTTTATTTAACAGCAAGGAACACTTGGTCTTCTGATTCAAAAGAAGGAACGGCTAAAATTGTGGTAACAAATGGTATTGCAGACATGAAAGTATACCTTAATCCAATACAAGAAACACTTGATAAGTACAATACTATTTTTAAAGACGTAAAAAGTAATAGTATTGAAAGTGCAATTAATCGATTAGGACCTACAGTAAAAAATGGGATAATTGAAACTGGTTTAGCTGCACGAAATGGGAAAATAGGAACGAAAATCATTGTGAAAAGTGAGTATAAAATAAAACGAAATGGGAAAACATTAACAGAAAGATTAGAATTGATTATTGAAATCTATGTAAATCAAAGTAATGTTACTCCGGTTCCTGTTGCAGACTATGAACTGGTAACGAAGTCAGTTGAAAATAATAGTATGCCGGAAATTTTTGAGACAGTAGGTGGAATAGCTGTTATAGCGGGAATTATATATCTGCTCCCTGTAGAAGTAATAGGAATTGGTTCAGTAGCTATTGCGTCTGTTTTTATATCTGTAATCACGTGGGGAAAAGAACTAATTTCTTGATAAGCAAAACAATTACAGAATTCCTTACCAGTGGTGCCAGTCAACTGTTTAAGGAGTTGAATTTCAGGAGAATTATAAGTTAGGTGTTTTAAATAGTTAAAAGCAATTAGATTGGTTATAATAGTTCCAATCTAATTGCTTCTTATTTAATACACTATATTTAAATATTCTGTAATAATTGATACTATGAAAAAAATTTCAGTAAGTAAAAAGCTAATATATCCTACTTTTTTATAAATTACAATGTTTGAAGGAAAAACTACAAATTTTTTTTCTTCTGAAGGATTAGAAATAGACCATTTATTTATAGCGGACTTTGTTTTTTTTAAAAATCGGAAATAATTAGCAACTAAGATAAAAGAGGTGAAGGTGGCTAGTACTTGAAAAATTATTCCAAGTTTAACAAGATTATTATTGCTACCTGAATTTGAAAAAATCAAGAATAATCCACCCGTGGCTAATATAATCCAAAGAATGTAAAGAATCCAAATAAATACATATATTTTTTTTTCAAAAGGATAAATTAAATAGAGCGGGTGATCTTTCAACTTGATTTTACGATAAGAGTTTTTTTTATAAAACATTTTGACTTTAATTTTATATAAAATAAGTGAAATGTAGCATAATAGAATAAAAAAACAAGTAAGACTAAGAAAAGGGTAGTTTGCTATCATGATGATACCTCCAATATTTGCTAGTATTTAGGGATCTGTTACAAAGTTTTAGTAAAATCAAATTAGACAAACAATTATTGGGAATAAAATTGAATAGAGTCGATTTAAAAGTATTTCCGATTGTAAAGTCTATTAATTTTTATCAAAACTAAACTTTGAAATAGAATTGTATTTTCGTCGATGTGTTTCATCAGGATTATAGCGTATATCGAAGTAAAAATAAAGTATATAGTAAAATCAAATCATAATAAATTGTTAATTATTCTCGAATATGTTAATTTTGTATTAGCGAACGGATTTTAACAGAAATTTAAAGGAGTGTATAAATTTAAGGTTAAAATGAAAAAGAATGTACTCACTTGTTGTTAAATATGAGTGGTACACAAAAAAATCGTTTGAAATGACAGGTGTCTAATCTTTTTTAGTCAACCCTTCCTTAATTTAACGTGTTTTAACATTTCGCAGGAAGTTTATTTTGATTTAGATCGATTTTATTATGAGAAAATTTTTAATTTAAAGGTTAAAATGCGTTAGGGAATTTGTATGGATAATTTATCTATATAGAAATATGAGTGTTATATTGTTAACCAATAATCAATTTTATTAGTGTTTTAATTGATGATTTTAAATTTTGGAACACGATAGTTTCACTTACATTTTCAAAAATCTAAAAAACATTTGCTTTTCACCTTTACTAATATATTCATATTATGTATAATAAAATTAAAATATATTGGAGGTCGTTTTATGAAAAAAATATTGTAAGTTTAATTTTTATGTTGTCAACATTGTCAGTAATTGTACTTCCCTCTTTTTCAGGAAATACAGTAGCACATGCAGATGAATCTAATAATTCAGATGTGGTTATTTATGATAAATTTGGTATAGAAGTTAGCCCCGAAATTAGCTCTAACCTTGTAACACGAGCAGTTGTCCCGCCAACAACAGTTAAATGGCTTAACAACTCTGCATCTTATCAGTCAGAAAATTTTTCGGGATCGGGAACTAGATATAGTGGAATTTCCTTTTCTTCTAGTACTACAAATAACTTTAGACTAACCTTTAGATTAGGTGGATTTGGTGTAAATACTATAGCTAATCCAGGAAACCCTTCTAATGTTAGTCAACGTTATAATTTACCTTTAAGCGGATCACCGTATACAATAAATACGTCAGGGTATTTCTATTTTCTTGTCGATAACCCTAGAACTGGACAGAACTACCATGTACAGGGGATTCAATAAGATGCTAAGAGAGTAGGTGTATACTATGAAAAAAACAATTAATAGAAAACTGTTTTCTTTATTTATTATTGTATCTCTGAGCTTTTTAGTTCTCATAGGGATTTATTTTACTCGAAATATTTATACATCCTATAAAATAAATCGAGATACACCAATTACAAGTACTGTTACAGATAAAAATGGGAATATTATTGATCCATTAGAGGATTAATGTCATTAGAATAGATATTTTTCTAAGAAATCTATTCTGTAATATTAACTATAAATTCTTAAAAATTATTCTTAATATAGTTACTTTGAAAAAAAGGTAGTCAAGAACTTATAAGTTATTGACTACCCCTTTTTTATTGTGACTAGTAATTTTAGTATGGCGCACTTTAATGGTGGCACGCAAACCTACATAAACTACTTAAGTTAAATCAATCAATAGATTACACCCTATTGGTTGATTTTAATTCCCTAAATAAATTTTTCTAATGACCACCCATACTACACTCTAGATAGTTCTAAAAATGGGATTAAAAACAAATGACAATAAAGTATACCCTATTGTCATTTGTTAAAATGTAAAATATAAGCTAGTGCTAATTAGATTTTGCTGCAAGTCTTATCGATACAAATTCCCTTTAGGCGCTTGGGACCTCGCTTACAAATATGTTTAACACGATACACAATAAAATCTATGATTATCAAAAAACAGCGG
>NZ_JBBOPM010000004.1:0-8356 GCF_038003605.1 Carnobacterium sp. FSL E2-0243 | reverse complement strand
TACAGGGTTTAGTGGGAATTTAGGGTTTAAAATGCCTAAAGAGTGGGCCTTCGACCAATTTATTGAAATGACCGTTGGTAGAGGAGACATGTTGTTTCCAATTGATCAAGTTGCTTCTTCTGGACGAGACGCGGGAGTGAAAAATTTTGATATTGATTCTAGCCAGAAAGTGAATACTATCAGTCATAATATATTGAATGGATTGAATCTACAGACCTTTTTTAAAGACGTTATTATTGTACCCAATAAGATATATGAACAACATTTAGGTGCAATTGATCTTTATTTAACAGCAAGGAACACTTGGTCTTCTGATTCAAAAGAAGGAACGGCTAAAATTGTGGTAACAAATGGGATTGCAGACATGAAAGTATACCTTAACCCAATACAAGAAACGCTTGATAAATACAATACTATTTTTAAAGACGTAAAAAGAAACAGTATTGAAAGTGCAATTAATCGATTGGGGCCTACAGTAAAAAATGGGATAATTGAGACTGGTTTAGCTGCACGAAATGGGAAAATCGGAACGAAAATCATTGTGAAAAGTGAGTATAAAATAAAACGAAATGGTCAAACACTAACAGAAAAATTAGAATTGATTATTGAAATCTATGTAAATCAAAGTAATGTCGCTCCGATTCCTGTTGCAGACTATGAACTGGTAACGAAGTCAGTTGAAAATAATACTTTGCCAGTTTCCGTTATTGCAATAAGTGGAATAGTAATCATAGGAGGAATTATAGCAATTCCTGTCTCTGCCGTAGGAACTGGTGTTGGGGCTATTGCAGCTGTATTTATATCTGTGATTGCGTGGGGATCAGAATTAATGTCATAATTAATAAACAGTACAAAGGATATTTTACCTGTGGTATCTATTAAATATTTAAATAGAAGCAATTAGATTAAATTCAATCTAATTGCTTCTTTATTTAATACACCAGATTAAAAAATTCTGTAATAAGTGATATTATTAAAAATATTTCAGAAAATAATAGTGAAATGAGTGAAGTTTTTTTATAAATTGTAATCTTTGAAGGAATTACTATAAATTTATTTTTTTCAGAAGGGTGTGAATTAGACCATTGTCTTATAGAGAATCTTTCTTTTTTAAGCAATCTAAAGTAATTAATAACAATACAAACATTAATGATAGTTGCTAGTCCTTGTAAAGCTATTCCAAATTGAATACCATTACTGATAATATCTGAATTTGAAAAAAATAAAAATAATCCAGCCGTGAATAGTATGATTCCAAGAATATAAAGAATATACATATAAATATATATTTTTTTTTCAAAGGGATACATTAAATAAAGTGGGTGCTCATTCAGTTTTATTTTACGATAAGAGTTGTTTTTATAAAATGTTTTTACTTTAATTTTATATGAAATAATTGAAACATAGCATATTAAAATAAAAAAACAAGTAAGACTAAAAAAAGGGTAGTTTGCTATCATGATGATACCTCCAATATTTGCTAGTATTTAGGGTTTTGTTACAAAGTTCTAATAAAATCACATTCAAAAAAATTATGGAGAACAAAAGTGTATACAGTTGATTTAATAGTATTTCCGATTGTAAAATCTATTATTTTTTTATCATAACTAAACTTTGAAACAAAATTGTATTTTCGTCGATGTGTTTCATCAGATTATAGCGTATATCAAACTAAAAATAAAGCACATAGAACAATAAAATCATAAAGGAATTGTTAATTTTTATCGAATATGTTAATTTTATATTAGCGGAGGAGTTTTAACAAAAATTTAAAGGAGTGTATAAATTTATGATTAAAATGAAAAGGAATGTAATCATGCTTGCTTCACTGATATTTATAGGTATTTCATTGTTAGGTGTGGGATTAGCTTATGCTCAAGGTCCTAACACAACAGATCAAGCCTTCTCATTCACTTTTGGAGGACCATTGAGTATGAAATATACAGATTTTAGATATAAAGGAAACTCAAGCTCTATGTACATTAATATAACTAGTACCAGCGATAAAGGGCGTCCAGACTTCAAGATAAAACCACAAATGAATAAAAATAGCTTTGTTAGTGATGCTGGAAACGGCGGCACTGTAAATGTTGGGAAAAAGTACGAAGTATATAATAGCGTTAATGAAAGTGGATCTAATTTAGCACGCTTTAGAGGTGAACGTTCTACTTGGGGTTCCCTCACATTTAAAGGGAAATGGTCTCCAGATTACACCAAAGAAAATGGAGTAACCATTTTAAAATAATTGACACTGTCCTCCGCTAAACTATGATATAGGGAGCTAAAGTATGCTTTTTTACCGAATAAAACAACTATCTAAAGAAAAAAGTTTATGGATATCTTTTTTTATTTTGATGATTCTATCAACAGTTCAAGTGATTGACACTTTAAATGTAGAACAATTAAAACAACCTGGTTCCTATCCTACTAGCTTAAGTTATGCTTGGATATTATCAAATGATGGGAATTCTTTTTTTCCTTTCTTCTTTCTGTTTCTCATAATCCCACTATCTAGTATGCCATTCTCCTATCATCTTTCAAAAGAAGTAAAAAAAGGGTTCGCCAATTACGTGATAGTCCGTTCAACCTTAGTTTCATATTTAAAAAATATGCTTATACTAAATTCCATCGTTTCTTTGTTTTTAGTCGGTGTTCCCTTGATTTGGAACCTTCTTTTGTCTAGTTTTTTCTTTCCTGTTTTAAAACCATATGAATTAGTGGACTACATGAGAAAATTTCCTATCACTGAATATGAGACAATGAACAAATATATTTATCTAAATCATCCAATACTAACTATTTTCATGTATATAACCATTACTATATTTTTAGCAATTTGCTTCAATAATTTCATCTTGCTTGTTGGGTATTTCCTTCCCAATTCTTATATTCTATTTTCATTGACAATTTTTTTGCCGTTACTTGGTATTACGTTACCGACCACGTACACTCTATCTCATTTGGTTTTTTTAATGGTAGTATCAAACAGTATTAGCTTATTTAGTTTTATTTACCCAATTCTTTTTCTTTTACTTGCATCAGGAGTTTCATTTTGGTTAATTGCGAAGAGAGGGGGAATAAAGATCATATGAATCTGATCCATTTTTTTAAAAGAGGGCAACTAATACTTCTGCCCATTTCGTTCGTTTTATTACTTTTTGCAAGTATCTATTGTCTAAAACAACTTAGTTATTCTAGTCAGTCCATTTTAGAAATTATTGAACACCCCTTTTTTTTGGAAATATTTGTTATTCCAACGTTTTTAGTGTATTTTTCTCTGTCTGTAAAAAAATTATATAATGACTATGTAGAAGTTAGACTGATTGGAATTAAAAAGATTCACTATATGATGAAACAGTCATTTCCATATGTTTCTTTATTTATCTTAGTATACGTAAGCTCGATAGGAATTGGATATGTTTTTCAAAACCATCTTGTTTTTAACATCTCTTCAAATATGAATCGTTCAAATTTTTCTTTTGTTCTTTTAAATCAATTTCTGTTTTTTAGTTTAGCAGCACTGGTTCTTTTCAAATTTGCCAACAAGTATACAACCCTCTCTTTTCTGTTAATATTTATACCTGTAATGGATTATTTTCTTTTCTTTTCAAAATTAGCTCTCTTTCTAGGAATAATCAGTGGTCCAAATTTGCAGTTATATTTTCTTAGAAATGCTCTAGTCGCTTCTTTTATTTTTTTATACAGCATAACTAGTAATTACGGGCTTTTAAAAAGAGAATTTCTTTTGAGAATACGGTATTTAAAATTATTTTTTGGAATGCTCTTATGTTTAGTAATTGTGTTATTAGCCAATATATACCGTGAGAATATACTAATTGGTTTCTCTTTCTATGTGAATAATTTTTTAATGGGTGTGTCCTCTTCAAATGTCCAAGAAATTTATAATGGAGACTTCTTTTTGATTCCTTTTATGTGGATTGTCTTACAGCTAATGTATGTTTTTATGTTATCTTCCTGTCGATACGATGACTTTTATAAAAGTGGTGTCTATGTTTTAATAAGGTGTGGTTTCACAAAATTTAATCGGATTAAAAATTTTTCTTTGTTTCTTTTAACCATTCTTTTTATTTTTCTTTTCTATCTTTTTCCAATTGCTATGTACCAACAAATACAACCAGAAAATAGTCGTCTTTTTGATTCTGATTTAATATTCATTTTTTACTTAATTGTCGTTTTTATCCATACATTCTCACTGGGTCTTTTATATGAATACGGATCAATCCTGTATACTCCACGACTATCGGTAGTGGTTACTTGCATGATTATTATTACCAGTATATTTACTACAAGGCTCCCATTCGTAAATTTGAGTATGTTAGCTCATTGGATATCGAAGGACTATACCTATTCCACTATTTCCTTATCACTAATAATCGTTACACTACTGATTGGTCTTATGATTAGCTATTCCAAAAGACTGTTTAGGTAGTCTCGTTTGGTGCTGTAAGTTAGGTTATGCCAATAATGTTAATTTATTTTTTAAAGATAGAAAATGCTGTGAAATTTACACTCTGGTTTTGAATGTAGTCGAATTATAATTCTTATTTTCAATAGAGAACGATCCACATTTTTCATAAGTTTCTAAATTAATTAACACTACAGATAAATCATTATTTCTATAAGAAACGAGGGGTTTAAACTTGGAATTTATTAAACTGATTCATGTGACAAAAACGATTAAACGAGTAAACATTTTAGAGGATGTAAATCTTGCTATAAACAAAGGAGAATTAATTGGTATAATGGGCCCTAATGGTTCAGGTAAAAGCATGCTTTTACGGACGATTGTTGGATTAACGACCTATAATTCGGGAACTGTCTCTGTTGATGAACAAATTATAGGGAAAGATATCGAACATCCGTTAAGTGTGGGAATTTTGATTGAACATCCTGTATTCATAGATGAATTAACAGCCTTCGAAAACCTAAAGATGCTAGCACTCATTAAAAATGTGATTCCATCTAAACAAATTGAAGAAAGTTTGAAGTTAATCGGTTTAGAAGAGGCTAGAAATATTAGAGTGAAAAATTTCTCCTTGGGAATGAAACAAAGACTTGGCTTAGCACAAGCACTAATGGAATCCCCCGATTTGTTAGTTTTAGATGAACCCACAAACGCTCTAGATGAAGAGGGCATTGAATTAATTAAAACAATATTGCTTACAGAAAAAAAGAAAGGTACAACCATTATAATCACAAGTCATGACAAAGGATTTATTGAACAAATTAGCGATACTACAGTTCGTATTTCAGAAGGGAAAATGAAATGAGAAAATTTCTAATCCCCAGTTTAATAAGCATAATAATATTATTATCCATTGTACGAATTGTACATGTTAATAAAAATAATGACCTCTATAAAGTTTCGGAGCATTTATTTTTAAAAGAAGACAAGATTAAATTTAACCAGATTAGTTTTAAAATAAAAAAAATAGATCCTTCTTTTGAACAATATAGTGAAGAAAATGAAGCCAATATGATTTACACTCCTGTGTTTGTAGATGTGACCAATATTGGCAATTCAACTATTAATGTTGATAATACAATGACAATTTATGAAAACTATAAGAACTTTACAAATTTAACTTCTTGGACTGTAACGAATGCAGAAAAAGAGTTAGCACCAGGAGAAACGTCTGAAATTTTAATACAAGTAGAATTTGGAAAAGGAGCTTTTTGGGGGTACTATGAAGATTATCAAATAGGAAAGAACTTTTCTTTGTTAATTGTAGACAAAAACCAAACAAAAGGAGTACATGTTTATAAAATTCAATTACCGAATTAAAGGACCATTTAGGAGGTGGAACAGAAGAAATTGATGAGACAGACTTTAATAGAGTAACATGAGTGAGGTAGTCACCAACTTATAAGTTGTTGACTACCCTTTTTTTTATTGGTATCATTGACTTGCGGGGTGGTCAGATACTCTATTCTGTATGTTTTTGGAAATGGAGGGGTAAAATTGGCAATTTATGGGTATGCGAGAGTTTCAACTCTTGGCCAAGAATTAAAAGAACAAAAATCATTGCTTAAGAAAAATGGTGCTGAAATAATATTTGCAGAAAAAATGTCGGCCACAAATCGAAGTGGAAGAAATGAACTGAAAAAATTATTAGATTTACTCAAACCAGGCGACACAGTTTTAGTAAAAAAAATTGATCGTTTGGCACGAAGTATAAGAGACCTTAGAATGATTGTTGATGAAATAATTGAAAAAGGTTCTTCAGTAATTTTTATTGACGACAAGATGGAATTTAATGGTGCTGAAAAATCTAGCCCATTGCAAACTATGATGTTAAATATGCTAGGATCGTTTGCGGAGTTTGAACGTGATCTAATTGTAACTAGAACACAGGAGGGCAAGGCATACGCTAAAAAGACCAATAAGAGCTATCGTGAAGGACGTCCAAAGGCAAAACTCACGACCAGAAAAATGGAAGCTTACGACAAATTAATGTCTGGTAAGAGCTATAAAGAAGTGGCTAAAGATACCGAGTTTAGTAAAAGTACGTTGCAAAGAATAAAACGCCAAGTTCAAGAAGAACGGCAGAGGGAGCAAGAAGATGGAAAATAAAGTTATTATAGGTGATCCAGCAAGAGTAACAGGACAAAGTTATTCAATGGTGCTTGACCTCATTAAAGAGGTTACAAAGAATCATGAAATTATTGTCATTGATGGAAAGGGGGAGTATGATTTTATGAAAAAATCAGTTCCTAAAAATGTAACTATCGTAAAAAGCAAAAATGAATTAAAAACTAAAAATGAAAACAAAAAATAATATTGCTTTTAATCTAGTTCTAAATTTTAATTTTTTAAAAACTATAGAACATAAATATTGCAACAATTATCATACTATGGTAGTGTAATATCGTAAAAACAGAGCGTAAAGGAAAACACACTAAAAACCACTATCGATTGAAGAGAGGTGTATACATGAACGTAACACGAGAGTATTTTACCGATTTAACAGAAAAAATTTTTATTAATCTATGTGAGTATACCCATACAGAAATCGTAAGAGAGGGCTTGGCTATTAGTACAGCTCAAAAAGCGACTGATGCAGCTAAACATGATAATAAGAAAGAAAAAGTATTTGGTTTTAGAACAGATACTTTAGTACATGTAGCAAAAATTGTTGATAAACTAAATAAAAAAAAGAAAGATGTCAAATCAAATTATGAAAAAGAATTAGAAAAAAGCATAAAAAAAACGATCGATGATTTTCTTGAAGACAAAACATTTACAGAATTAAACAGTCTAAATGTTATTCCAAGAGCACAAGTAAGTAGATTGAAAAAACACAAAGAAAAAGCTAATTATTATATGGAAACTATCGGTAGATTAGCAGATTATTTGGAAATGAAAGATTCTAAGTAATTTAGAGTTGATGAATAACTAAGCATAAAACAGCAAGGTTTTGCATAAAAATCACCGGAAAAAAGAAATGATAAAATGGAGGAATAAATATGGATATTAATTTAGGTAATATAGATAATCGTTCAGCCATTTATCGGGTAGGAATAGGCGAGGTAGTTACAGTAGTGTGGTTAGAATTTGATGAAGATGGCAATTTTTTTATAAAAAATGAAAGCGACATGGAAGATAGAATCGATTCATTAGATAATGAATTAAAACCTAAGATAAGAGCTTTTATTGCTTCAACAAATGATCTCATTCATACAGCATATTTGATGGAAAATAATAAATAATGCAATTAAAGAGAGCTTTTTAAGGAGAAATTTATGCAATTAGTTATAGGTGATACCATTACGGCAATTTCAATTCAAGGAAATAATGTTACTGGTAACGTAACAGCCATATTAGAAAATACAGTTATTCTGTTTTGTGGGTTGAATAATCATGTAGTTTCAAAAAAAGAGTTAAAGAAACAAGGATATAAATTTACAAAGGTAGTAAAAGGGACAAAATCAATTGTTGTTTCATCAAATAGAAATCTCAAAGAATAAATTTCCAACTGAAATTAGTTGTCTTTTAAAGAATAGGAGAATACTATGCAAACTAAAATAGACGCATTAAATGCAAATATGGAAAAACTGAAACAAGAGAACGAAAGGTTAGCAACTACCAATGATTTAAACAATCAAGCCATTCTAAAACTGTCAGGTGAAGTAAGCGATCTACAACTAGAAAATGCAGACTTAAAACGGAAGATACAAAATTATAAAAGAGGGGTAAGATGATGAAAATTTTATAGGATTTTTTGTTATTTTTAATTTTCTACAGGAAGATCCAAAACTCCTGGCGTCGACGTGCAGCATTAAATTGTAAAAGTTGTCAAATCAACCTTTACAATGTGATTTAAATCGAATAACT
>NZ_JBBOPM010000003.1:0-100897 GCF_038003605.1 Carnobacterium sp. FSL E2-0243 | reverse complement strand
GGGGTCAATGGAACATCTTAACGAAAAGTTGCGGTATAATCGACTATTAAAAAATAGAAACGCTGATTTAACAGCATTTCTATTTTTTTTAGACTTTAAGGCTCCAAAATTGTCTGGAACAATCGAACGAAAAGTTGCGGTATCTTTATAAACACGAACATTAGAGAGAATCAGGTGTTTTTAATGGTCGTAATGATCCGTCTTCTAGACCTTGATTATACTGGAATGAATATTTACCAACAAAGTTTATATGCTCAAATAAAAGTGGAGATAATTTTCCTATAAGTTCTTCTGAACAGTCATATCCTTCTACTTTCATCTGCTCCAATACTTTTTCAAGATACAGTGTATTCCAATAAATTACTGCATTTGTTACAACGCTTAAAGAGGTTAACTGCTCCTCCATTCCATCAATATAAGTTTGATATAATTTTCCATTTCTTCCGTAAAATATACTTCTGCAAAGTGCATGACGTGATTCACCCTTATTTAGCTGTTCAAGTATTTGACGAGCATAAATTTCATCTGAAAGATAGCGTAGTTGATGTTTGGTCTTATAAACCTTTCCATATTCTGTAATTGCTTTTCCAAGTGAAGTTGGTTGACCAGATCGTTGTAACGCTCGAGTTAGTTCAGTTGCATTGACTTTACCAGATTTCAGGGAACCTGCTACTCGAAGTATATCTTCCCAATGTTCTTCAATTAAATCAGTGTTAATTCGACTTTTAGTAACATCATTCAATAAACCATAATCAGCATTTTTTTCAATTCTCCATAGTTTGGTACCATGTTTATTCGCAATTCTAGGACTAAATTGAAAACCTAGTAGTCCAAATAATCCAAAAATAAGGTCACTATATCCAGCTGTATCTGTCATTATCTGAGTGGGCTGTAATCCGCTGGTTTGATTAAGAAGTCCCTCTAATAAGTAAAGAGAGTCTCTTAACGTGCCTGATACAACCATTCCATGGAAACCAATATAATGATCTGAAACAAAGTTATAGAAAGTGATTCCTCGGCCTTTGCCAAAGTATTTTGGATTACTAGCAGAGTAAAGTGATCTTTGCGGTGTTATATACCGAATTCCATCTGCAGACGCCATTTCTCCATTTCCCCAAGCAAGAGCCAGTTCCAATTTCTTATGTGAATGAATAATTTTTTGATTAGCTGCAGTTAAGGTATCAATACGTAAGTATTGATGAGCTACATAGGTGAGCCTATCATACTTCAAACTATCAATATTATTTTTGGAAACTGGAGAAAATCCAATATTACATGATTCCGCTAACAATACTGCTAAAATACTAATATCTAACTGTTTCATTCTGGATTCTTTCTCATTTAAATGTTTAAAGGATTGAGTTAACCCAACTCGTTGGTTTACTTCCAATAATAAATCGGATAAATCAATGCTAGGCATGAGTTGGCGCACACGTGATTTAAACTCTTTTTCATTAGGCTGCTCATTTCCCTTTTTCAAATTTGAAACAACTACTTTTACTTCACCATTTATTTCTTCAAGCCTTGCCATATTAGATGCATCCCAATTTGATTGTGTTTCTATAAAAGATAGAGACAAATCTTCGCTTAATTTTTGTACAGCTAAGGTGCCTGAAGAAGGTAAGTCAAGTTGAGTAATCAAAACTTCCCGTTGCTCTATCCACGTAGAATCATCCAATAAATAGCTCATTGGGTCTGCATATTTTTCACTATTAGTAACAAATATGTCATGCTTTTTTAATCCTTGAAAGAGAAGTTCTAGCCCAGCAATTAACACGCACTGATTTACTGAAGTGGGATTTTCATGTATATAATATTGCCATTTTTTAGATAAACAGGGTTCAATATCATAAAAATGGTCTAGTGTTATTGGTTTTGGAAAAACTTCTTTTATCTTTTCCCAAACGACTAAGCTATCTGCCCCGTAATTGTTACCTTCAAAGTTAATGGATAAAAGAATAGAGGGGATGAACTTTTTAATTTTCCTGAATGCTTTGCGAAGTTCATTAATTGCAATGGGTTCTTGTTCGTTACGAACAATATCCTTAACTTGAAAAATGGCTGCATCCATTTCTTCTTTTTGAAATTTATCTGAAATAACTTTTCGAATTTCTTGGTTAGTAATGGATTCGTCAAATAAAAGTTCTACAATTTTTGATAACGTAAGAGCAGCTCGATCTAAATCTTTTATTGTTCTCATTCGATCTTTTATTTCTTTATTTTTTGCACGTCTAAAAATAGCATCTACATATTTTGATAGTGCTAAAAGTTGTTCGTCCATTGCTTTTTTCTGATGTTCATAAACAAATGCCACTAAATGAGCTATTTGGCGATTTAGTGGCATTCTTTGTATAGCTTGAGCTTTTGCTTTGAAAGCATAGCTGGCAAGTTTTTTTAATTTCCCTTCAGGAATTACAGAAAAGTCCCAGTTTTCTGTATGAAAAGATTGGAACATAATCAGTCTATTAAACCCACGAATAAGCTCCTTTTGACTTTCGTCAATCAAAGGGCTTCGTAAAATATCCATTTTAAGCGTTGCACCACGTATAGGCTCACCAACAAAATCAAATAATTCTAACAAACGTTCTACCTCTGATGTAGCAGGAATCTCAGAAAGTAATTTATAGAGTTGTTTTTCAGAAGAATCAATAATTTTAGATACAAAGCGTTCAAAAGTAGAAAAACCTGGTAAAATAATTTTTTCATCCAAACATTTTTTTAATAGCATATCAAAAAGCATATTATCCGTCTCAGTTGTATACCATGACCGATCAAGTAACCAATCAGATAAATATTTTTCTACTGCATTATCAGTAAATAGTACATAGTTATAGTAGTCTTGTATAAGTTTCATATGTTGCCAAATTGTTTGTTTACGTGTGTACCCATAAAATTCCTTGTAGTCAATATTTAGTTGCGCAGCTAAATGCTGAATGACCACTATTGGAAGTGTTTCAAAATCAGATGTAAAGCATCCGAGGAACCTGACGGTTCCTAGTTGAACTGCGAATCCTAATTTTGTGGACGATTTTTTCATTTTTGCAATAACCTCTTTATCAGAATCATTTAAATAAAAGTAGAGATTAAGTTGTTCTTTAGATGGCTCATTTATAAATTTCCCAAATCCTTCTTTGTGGTGTCCCTTCAATTGTTCAATTTCTACCATTTTAATCCCCCTGAGTGGTTACCAAAAACCAATGTTTTTGTAACCTCATATTTTTTGAAACTCGATACTGAATAACTAGCTTTTCTAAGTTACAAAAACTAGTTATAAATAAGTTTACAAGAAACACTTGCAAAAATATAGTTATTTACCGATAATAAAGTAAAAGAGCATCAGGAGGAATTATATGATAATAGGATACGCAAGAGTGTCAAAAGATGAGCAACATCTAGATCGACAATTAGATCAGTTAAAAAAATATGGAGTTGAAAAAATTATTAAAGAAAAATATACTGGAACAAAAAAGTCACGGCCAGGAATTGAAGAACTGTTAAAAATAATCCGGACAAATGATACAGTAGTTGTAGAAAGTATTTCTCGACTTGGTAGAAATACTTTGGATATATTGACTCTTCTTCAGCACTTAGAAAAAGAAAAGGTAGAATTCATTTCGTTGAAAGAAAATATGGATACTTCTACGCCTACCGGAAAAGCAATGCTCCAGATGATGAGTGTGATTGCTGAATTAGAGAGGAATTTATTAGCCGAGCGTGTAAAAGAAGGAATAACTGCAAGCAGGAGACGTGGCGTAAATATTGGAAGACCAAAAATTCCTCAAGAAAAATTGAATTTAGCAATGAGAATGTATGACAGTGGAGATTATTCGATTAAAGAAATTCTTGAATCTACCACTATTTCTCAAGGAACGCTTTATCGAGAAATAAATAAAATGAAATTGAAAAAAATAGAAGATATAAAAAACGAAAGCTAAGTTGTTAATCCAACCTAGCTTTCGTTTTTATACCGCAACTTTTCGTAAAGATGTTCCATTGACCCCATATAACGTAAAAAGTCGTTTTACTTAGTTTAGAAGCTTTAAGAATTTGCGGGATTGAATACTCCTTGCTTTCGTACATCTTTAAAGCTAAATCAACTAAAATACTATCTTTATGTGCCCGCCAACCCTTTTTCTCGTGCTCTAACTACATCAAGGCCAGATTTGATTCGTTCAATAATGAGGTTACGTTCCAATTCTGCTAAACTAATCATCACTCGCAAAAAGAGTCTGCCCATAGAAACCGATGTATCAACATTATCTTGTATGGAGATGAAATTAACATTTTTTAAATATCCTTTGAACTTTATTCTTATAACTAAAGAGGGATGACTAAATCGGTCTCATTTTGTTTTTCTCCATCTTTCGACCGGATTTCTATTATTAATTTGTGTGGTAGACAAATACTGGTTTCTCCAACTTTACTAATCCAACCAGTTTTCACTGCGATTTGATCTGGGCTATTGTCTTTCTTATTTCTAATTCTTGTTCCGTCTACTTCAATGATATTATATTGATTCTCTGAGGGGTAAAGTGTAAACAGTTGATATTTTGTATTTGATGACAGTTCAATTTCTCTCACTGTCACTCCGTCAATCGAAATGACTGCTATATTTCCAAGTTTATTAGCTATATTTTGACTATACTTATTGAAAACAGCTAAAGGAATGAAAGAAATTATAACTAACAAACTAATAATCAAAACGTCGTATGGGCGAATAAAAACCAGGAACTTCTTCATATTTCCACCTCTCAATGATCTGCCTACTTTACTAGATATTCTTCTCAATATCAAAAGCTTTTGTAATTTTTTCAGTTGCTTCAGACATTGTTACTTCTTCTATTAATGTACCTTGGACAACTAATCTTTTAGATCCATCTTGATTACAAGTAACTAATGTAACTAAATTTTCACCATCCACTGGTTCAATTAAATCAACTCTTGTTGGATCAACAATTTCAAGAAACGTTGTTTCATAGACATAGACTTTTTTTAAGTCAGTTAGATAGATCACTTCTCCCATTTTCAAGTCATGTAATGGACTAAATAATAAATTTGTTTGATCTAAATTATGTCCTGCAAGTGAATAATTCCCATTTCCCATGGCCTGATTTTCTACCATTGTACCTGCACCAACTGCAAGATTGTAATTTGAAAGACCCTTTAAAATAGGTAAATTTATTTTCACACTTGGAACTGCTAAACCACCTATCACAGCCATTTTGTCCTGATATAATCTAGCACGAGCAACACTTTCAAAATCAAGACTTTCAACTTGATCAAAATCAAATTCTCCTTTTTTTTGATTGTTTTTCTCGATTTTTTTAACAGTCACTGTTGATACATTATTGTTCTGTCCTAAGTAGTCAATGAGCCAGTTTCTAATAGGTCGATTAAATATTAATAACAAACCTGCTACTAATAACACGATTGTCAGTACATTAATAAAATAAAGCTGAAATTTCTTTGATTTTTTAGTTTTCAATAATTACTCCACCTTTATATTCTATTATTTTTAGAGTCTATTCTTTATTGGTAGTTTTATAAAAAAACAACTCCCGGTACCTATGTTGCTTTCAACTCGAATGGATCCAGAATGAGCCTCTACAATACTTTTAACAATCGCTAATCCAATTCCTTGACCACCTTGAGAACTGCTTCTCGCTGGATCTGCCATATAAAATCTGTCAAAAATATGTTCTACCTCTTCCTCATTAATTCCAATCCCATTATCTTTTACTTTTATCTCAACATTATTCCCTACTTTATTTAAACTAATGGATATCTCACCATATTTTTGAGTAAATTTTATAGCATTAGCAAGTAAGTTGGTCATAACTTGACTAAATTTATCTTTATCTGCAAATACAGAAATTTCTTCTCCATATAAATTAAACTGAATTTCTTTTTGTTTAATACTAGAATCAAAATTTGTAACCACTTGAAAAATCAAACTATTTAAATTAAAGTTAGATTTAATTAATTTCTCATAATTTTTTTCTAACTTAGTTAATTTTTCGATGTTACCAATTAATCTAGTTAAGCGAGTAACCTCGTCATAACAACTTTGAAGCCTCTCAGTAGATACATCCCATATTCCATCTAGCATTCCCTCAATATTGCCTTTTAAGGTTGTAAGAGGGGTTCTTATTTCATGTGCAATATCTGTAGAAAGTCTTTTGCGTAGTTCTTGCTGCTGCTCTAACTGTCTAGTTAATTCATTTACAGAGCTAATCAGTTCATTTATTTCTAATATAGACGTTTCTTGGGGGATTTGTTGTGAATAATCACCATTTGCAACTTTTTTAGTAAAATCATTCACATGGGTTAATGGGATACTCATCTTTCTTGATACCCATGTCGCAAATATAAACGAGATAAATAATGCAGCGAAAGAGACAATCATCAAATTCTTTTTCATATCGGATATAAAAACAACATCATGCTTCGTATAGGATAACGGACCTACATGTCTAAAAAGCACTTTACCAATTGTAGATTCTTTATATGTTAGATTTTTTTCAATTTTAACTACATTAGTATTAGTAATATCCAATTTGTTTTTTAAGTATTTTGCATATATGTTCATTTTTTTAGTTGCTTTGCTTTTCTCTGTTTTACTAGGGGCCCATAATATCTTGTTGTTTCTGTCATAGACTTCAATAATAATATTATTTTCCAATGCTTTTTTACCGATATCTCCGATTCCTTGTGTTTGCCAATTTTGTTCACTATAATTAAATAAAAGTTCAATCGATTCTACATATTGAGTTAGCGTCTCTTCTTGACGTTCCTTTACATATTTTTCGAAATGATTATTCATTAAACTTATTGTTATAAAACTTAATGAACCAATTATCAAAGAAGATAGCAACAAGAACGAAACAATTAATTGCCATTTTATCGTTCTTTTCATTTTCCCTCACCAAAACGATAACCGCTACCATGAACTGTTACAATATAATTTGGTTTTTTTGGATCTTTTTCTATTTTATGGCGTAAATTTTTTATATGTGAATCAATTGTTCTTTCTAATCCAGAAAACTCCATTCCCTTTACTATTTCTATCAACTGACTTCTAGAAAAAATACGATTTGGATTAGAAGCAATAATAGCTAAAATATCAAATTCAGAAGAAGTTAATGCTAACTCATTATTTGTTAAAAATACTTGTCGAGTACTTGGAATAATAATTAACTCACCATCGTTAAAGATTAATTTCCCATGACTAGAAAATGTTGAAGACCGTCTTAAAACGGTCTCAACTCTTGCAACAAGTTCCTTTGGACTAAATGGTTTCACTATATAATCATCTGCACCTAGAGCAAGTCCTTTCAAAATGTCTTCTTCTCCCGATTTTGCTGTTAGCATGATGATTGGTGTTTCCGTTTCTTTTCTAATTGTTTCGCACACATCAAGACCACTGATATCTGGCAACATTAAATCTAGTATAACCAAATCAGGGGAAATAAAATGATATTTTTCTAAAGCTTCCTTTCCTGATGTTGCTTTATATACTGAGTAGTTTTTTGATATCAAGTACGCATCCACGATTTCTAGTATTTTAGGCTCATCATCAACAATCAGAATTTTCATCTCAATTCCCCCTCAATTATCTATTAGTTACATATATTTTCGTTTTGCTAAATACTCTTCTTCTGTTATAGCCCCTTTTGCAAATTCTTTTAATAAAATATCCACCGGTGATTCTTCAAAATTTTGTTTCTGATTCTTTTTTTCAAAAGTTTTTAGCACTAGAATCACTATTAAAACAATTAAACTTACCCAAATTATCCCCATAAACATCATATTGAATCCACCTCCCATAAAAGATATACACTTATTCAACATTATACACACGCCTCCTTTCTATTTAGTAACTTTTACTTGTCCCATCATTCCATTTTCTTCATGCTCCAAGTTATGACAATGATACATAAAAATTCCAGTATTTTGGAATTGTACTTCTAATTTAACTGTTTCATCTGGGTTTAATGCAACAGTATCTTTCCATCCCGCTTCGTTTTCAGGAGGTGTTTTTCCATTTCTTGATAAGATTCTAAATTGGACCCCATGAATATGAAAAGGATGAATCATTCCACCCATCAT
Organism: Carnobacterium sp. FSL E2-0243; assembly: GCF_038003605.1. Classification (NCBI taxonomy): domain Bacteria; kingdom Bacillati; phylum Bacillota; class Bacilli; order Lactobacillales; family Carnobacteriaceae; genus Carnobacterium; species Carnobacterium sp. FSL E2-0243. Next base: position 92,788 of record NZ_JBBOPM010000003.1, on the reverse strand, counting down.
ATCAGGTGCATTGTAAATTTCCCATATCTCTTTTTCATCTTTCTTTTTTTCCAAATCAATTCTATTCATGTCAAAAGTTTTTCCATCAATAGACACCATGTGTGACATACCTTTTAATGTGATTTTTTGTTCAGGTAGTGATGAAGTATCTTCATTTGCAATTTCGTTTAACTTAGTTGGCAATTCTACTGATTTTAAATTATCTTTGGTAATTTTTAGAGATAAAATTTTAGAATCACCATCCATAAGATTTAGTACATCCCCTTTTTTGTATTTTTCAGTATTTACAATTATTTCAGCACGTTCTCCAGGAGTTAACATAACCTTATCCAAAGAAATTGGATTCGCAAGAAATCCACCATCAGACGCAATTTGTTTAAATTCTGACCCATCGTCAAAAGAAAACTCATAATTTCTTGCATTTGATCCATTTAACAAACGCAAACGTATATTCCCATCTGAAACATTAATATAAGGATTTATTGTTCCATTAACCAACAATGTATCTCCTTGAGTTCCGTCTTCATTTCGATCTGATTCATAATTCAACTGATTGTTATTATCAAAAACCCTATCTTGAACAATTACAGGTATATCATCCTTACCATAATTTTTTGGTATATCTAGTTTGTCAGAATTTTCATCTTCTACTAACAAAACGCCAGCTAAACCATCATATACTTGTTTAGCTGTTTCACCATCTGGATGTGGATGAAACCAGAGTGTTGCAGCTTCTTGTTCTACAGTGAAATCTACTTTTTTAGTCTCATTAGGTTTTACTGGTTGGTGTGGTCCACCGTCAACGTCTGAAGGGATTTTTAACCCATGCCAATGAAACGATGTGTCACTAGTTAACTTGTTTTCAGTGTTAATCGTTACCTTTTGGCCATTTTTAACTCGTAAAACAGGTCCAAGAAAGTTACCATTGTACCCAAGAGTCTTAGTTTTTTCGCCATCAATAAAGGAAGATTCTCCCTCTTGCGCAGTTAGAGTATATTCTACTGCTGAGTCTGTTTCAGAATCTGCCTTTAATAAAGGAGGAATCGCCAACTCTTTTTCTTTTTGATTTTTTTCCACAATTTCAACATTATTTTCGCTTTCTTGGTCCATCATTTCCATGCTACTGTTACTACTTGAATTTCCCTCAGACATACTCATATTCATTTTTTGTTTAGATTGATTATTTTCTGTTTTAGTATAATTTTTATCATACAAAAACCATCCAGTAACTGCTATGAAAGCTACAATTACAATTAATAAAACTGTTGTTAATTGTTTTTTACTCATAAACTCACTCCTCTATTTTCTATACACTATTTTACTATAGCCTAAAGTTTTGTAGATTTTATGGAGATTACTCTGAAACTAGTCTTCTATTTACTTATTTTCAATTAAAGAATTTAAAATTCTTCCTTTTCCTCAAAAACAATTAAATTAACAGCTCTTCTATCCCCCATAATTATAATCTACTTTTAATTAACTATCTTTTAATTAAATTAGCCTACTAAATCCTATCAAAAAAAGGATTCAGTAGGCTATTTCATTACATTTTAATTACTTGTGAAACTTTATAGTGAGAATCAATAAAAACTGAATCTAACTCTTTTTGACTAATTTGTTGAGAACTATCAATTGTTGCAGAATTATCTTCCAAACTTAAAGAAACACTTTCTACCCCACTTATAGAATGAAGTCTTCTGAAAACATTTTTAGCACATCCTTCACACTTCATACCGTCAATAATTAGTTTTTCCTTCATAATTAAAAACCTCTTTCCTAGTTATTTTGATGGTTTAAATTTTTTTAGTCGTAATGCATTTAATAAAACTGAAACAGAACTAAAGCTCATAGCAGCACCCGCAATAATAGGACTCAATAAAGGCCCGCCAAACAAGAATAATAATCCCATTGCTACAGGAATTCCTAGCGTGTTATATGCAAATGCCCAAAATAAGTTTTCTTTAATATTTCGAATTGTTTTTTTGCTTAATTCTATGGCGGTTGGGACGTCCATGAGGTCACTTCGCATCAGAACAATGTCTGCAGATTCTATCGCAACGTCAGTGCCTGATCCTATTGCAATCCCAATATCTGCCTGAGCTAATGCAGGAGCATCGTTAATCCCATCTCCTACCATAGCTACTTTTTTTCCATTTTTTTGTAGATTTTTGACTTCAGAAGCCTTATCTTCAGGTAATACTTCACTTAAAACTCTCTCAATACCTACTTGCTTTGCAATCGCTAAAGCAGTTTGTTTATTATCACCCGTTATCATAGCTACTTCAATTCCCATTTTATGAAGTTTATTAATTGCATTTAAACTGCTTGATTTCACAGTATCTGCAACAGCTATTATTCCTGCTAATTGACCCTCAATAGCGATATACATGGGCGTTTTCCCCTCAGTTGCTAGTTTGTCAGAAGTATCGGATAGGTATTCTTGGTTAATATTATTTTTGTCCATCAACTTTTTATTTCCTAATAGAAGAGTCTTATTTTCAATTTGAACCTCAATTCCATGACCAGGAATTGCCTTAAATTTTGAAACCTTTTTTAATGTAACTTTAGCAAACTCCGCTTCTTTTACAATGGATTCGCCTAAAGGGTGTTCCGAACCTTTCTCAGCAGAAGCCGCAAAACTGAGTAATTCATCTTTTGATATAGGATCTACAACGATAACGTCCGTAACTTTGGGTTTCCCTTCAGTAATTGTTCCAGTTTTATCAAACACTATCGTTTTAATTTGATGTGTTGTTTCAAGCGCTACCCCACTCTTTATCAAAACACCATTTTCAGCACCTTTACCAGTGCCTACCATAATAGCTGTAGGTGTTGCTAATCCCAGTGCACACGGACAAGCAATGACTAAAACTGAAATAAATATTGTTAAAGCGAATACACCAGATTGACCCGCAATATACCAAGCTCCTCCAGATATTACTGCTAAAGCAATGACTACTGGTACAAAATAACCAGAGATAATATCCGCAAGTTTAGCGATTGGAGCTTTTGATCCTTGGGCATCTTCAACTAATTTAATTATTTGAGAGAGTGCTGTATCTGTTCCGACTTTAGTTGCCTTATACTGAATGGTTCCATTCTTATTGATACTAGCACCAATGATTGAATTTCCAACATTTTTTTCAACTGGTAGACTTTCGCCAGTTAACATAGACTCATCAACAGAAGTTACTCCCTCTATCACAACACCATCAACTGGCATTTTATCCCCTGGTTTTACAATTAATATGTCACCAACTTCTACTTCTTCGATAGGAATAATTTTTTCAATTCCATTTTTTATAATTAAGGCTGTTTTTGGGGCTAATCCCATAAGCTTTTTAATTGCTTCAGATGTTTTTCCTTTAGAAAGTAATTCTAAATATTTTCCAAGTGTTATTAGTGTTAAAATCACTGCTGCAGCCTCAAAATAAAGTTCATTTGTATAACTATAATCTCCTTTAGCAATCATAATAGTTGCAAATATACCGTATAAGAATGCAGCACTAGTCCCTAACGCAATTAGTGAATCCATATTCGGGTGAAGCCGAACTAAGGTTTTAAAGCCAATTCGGTAATAACTATTACCAAGTACTATCACAGGAATAGTGAATATCAACTGAGTCATAGCAAAAATTTGCGGGTTTTTCATAGGATCGAGAATTTCCGGTAAGGGAAATCCAAACATATGGCCCACAGCCAAATAAAGAACAGGTAAAGTGAAAATTGCTGACCATACAAATTTTTTCCAAACTAATTTGATTTCTTTTTCTTTCATTTCACTTGTATCGTTAACTTTTTCTTCACTATTTATTTTTTTTGCACTGTAACCTGCATTTTTTACAGTTGCTATAATTATTTCATTTGATAACAAACTAGAATTATAGTCAACACTCATTTTTTCTGTTGCTAAATTTACAGAAACAGATACAATTCCATCTAATTTGTTTATATATTTTTCGATTGTTTGTGCGCATGAAGCACAAGTCATTCCCGTTATAGAATAAGAAGCCTTTATTTTTGATGTGGAGATTGTATAGCCTGCATTATCTACAGATTTTTTAATATCAGTAAAAGATACTTGGTTTTCATCAAATGAGATAGTTAACTTTTCTGTAGTCAAATTTACACTAGAAAACTCCACACCTTTTAATTTTTTTGTAGCTTTTTCAATTGTTTGTGCACACGAGGCACATGTCATTCCTTCAATTAAAAATACCTCTTTTTTCACAACATTCACCTCTATTTCTAATGATTTCTACATTCGCATTCTTCAGGAACACATTCACATGCTATCTTTGATTGGATTTTTTTTTCCAATTTATTTTTAATCAAAACAATATCATCACTGCTCAATTCGTATTCTGTAATAGCATTAGCAAGTGCTGTTCCAATTGATTTGTTGCATATAGTAGATAACAGTTTATTAACCTGAAATTTAATACATTCTTCTTCACTAATCGTTGCAGCATAAATAAATCTTTTTCCATCAGTTTTAGTTGATAAAATTCCTTTACGAACTAATCTGCCAATTAATGTTTTTGTCGTGGCTGGTTTCCAATTCATTTTATTGGTTAGAATCAAACTAACTTGTTTACTAGAGACCGTTCTTAAACTCCAGACAACGCGCATTACTTCCCATTCTGCTACAGTAATTTGAAGATCACAGTGATTTTCCATCCCTACCTCCCCTTTCATCTACAAGTGTAAACGAATTTACACTTGTAGTGTACACTTGTGCACTTTTCATGTCAAGTATCTATTTTTATATTGTTGAGATATCTTGATTCCTAAATTCATAAATGAACCTGTACTCTGCATATCTTTAATTATTTGAGCACTTAAAGTGGTTTCTGGATAATAAAATCGTTCTTGCATTTTCTTGAGGGTCCGTATATAGGTATTCGGTAACTTCAATTTTAGAACCATTTGTTCCATTTCCTGTAAAATAGAGACCCCTTTATAAAAATAGGTGGATTTTGAAAAAGGATCTTCAAGCGCAGTTACTTCATTCATTCCATGTCCTTCTAATATTTCAGCTTGACTGGCTGTCTCTTTTTTGTGAACTAAATATATTAAAAATAAATAAAGGAACTCCATATCATCTAAGTCAATTCCACAGGAACTGTATGGGTTGATGTCAATCATACGAATTTCAATATATTCAATTCCATCTTCTCTTAAGCTAGCCAACGTTTTTCCATTTTTCAAACGAATTGGTGAATAAAATTCTCTCTCATCATAAAGGTACTTTTTTTCAATAAACTCTTCCAATGTGGTTACGTAGCTATCTAATGAGTCAAAAGATACCTTTTGACTCGTTAGATTTCTATAACCGTAACTACTATTTCTTATACTCCTAACAGGAGTATAAGAAGGAAATATTTTTTTTTCGCCCACAGGTGAAGCACCAAACAAATAAGTAATTAACCATTTATCTTGTAGAAAATTTTTAGCTAACTTTAAATAGAACATGTTTTTAAATTCTTTAAATGAACACTTTTCTTGTCTTTCATCATATAAAATACGCAATAAACTATCATCAAAACCAAAATTATAATGAATACCACATATTAACTGTTTTGACTTCCCATATTTTTTTGCTAAATATTCTCTGTAAAGGATTTTATCTGAATCACTATAGGTAGCAATAGGAACCATCACCTCTTCTTTGTTTAAGGTAGGCATACTAAATGGCCATAAATATTCGTCTTCTGGCAAATTTTGATGAATATAACGTGTCATTTCAAGCATTAAGGCATATGTTTTTTTTAAGCTATTTTGTACAGGTATTACTAATTCAAGTTGCGCTTCACTAAAGTCTTTTTCTATTCCTTTTATATTCAATTTAGAGGGGTGCAATGAAAGTGAAAGTTCCCCATCTTTTTTTACTCTTAATGTTTCTCTTTCAATTCCGAATGTCCCTTCAGTGAACTTAGACATTAATAACGGGCTGATTTTTTTCATAATTTCTCCTTAAATTCTTTTTTAATAACAAATAAGTTAGAATAAGTTGCACTTCGAATAAAATAAACACGAAAATAAAGCAGGCAAGAAAAAATGATTGTGGCAGTACATTTATAATAGGATCAATTGACGGATTAAAAATCCACGCTTCATTATTAAAAAAAACTTCGTGAAAAAGTATGAATATCCTATCAAAATTTACTAATAATAAAATTAAAACGATTAATGGACCATACATTGTGTAGCTCATCAATTTAATCAATGCTGAAAGTTCGTTTTTCTTTTTTAAATACCGAATCAAAAAAAAACCAAAAATCAGTGAAAAAGCAAGGATACTATAATTAAGCATAAATAATTTTTTAACTTCACTAAAATGAAATAATCCTTGCGCTGAACTTTCAAAATTAGGCATATTTAATCTTTGTATCCAAGGATTATTTAAATAGTTAAGTAATATAGTATAATTTTTCATGATTACTTCCCTAGATAATTCACTAGTAGACAAATCTGTTAAACTCCATTTGAAAAGTGGTGTAAAATTTATCGCTACTGCAATTGAAAAACTTAAATTACCCAATAATATAACAAGCAAAGCCAAATATGTCCTTAATTTTTTCATAGTATCATCCTCTCTTATTAAAACTTATTTTACTAGTATCTTATGGAGATTCTATGAATTTGTTTTTTTTTTGAATCTACACACAAAATCCATATTTCTTTGATAAATTATTTAAAAGAAGCACTTTCATATTTTCACTACACTGTAAAAGAGAAAAATAGTTTTTATCTGTTAAATTATTTTTAGTTTTTACAAAACTCGGAAGTGTGTCAATTTAATTTTAAGGAGGCTAATTAAGTGGAACCACTTAATCGTATTTTTATTTCCATAGGACCAATTACAATTTATTGGTATGCAATTTTCATGATTTCTGGGGCTTTTTTAGGATATTTACTAGTTGCAAAACAAGCTGAAAAAGAAGACATTAACGATGATACTATTCTTGATTTATTGCTGATTGCTTTTCCAATAGCTATCCTGAGTGCTCGAACCTATTATGTTCTATTTGAATGGTCAGATTATTCAACTAATTTTTGGGATGTTTTCAAAATCTGGGAAGGTGGCTTAGCAATTCATGGAGGGTTAATTGGCGCTATAATAACAGGGTACTTTTTTTCAAAAAAAAGAAATATTCCTTTTTTTAAACTTGCAGATTTAGTAGCACCTGGAATACTAGTCGGTCAAATAGTTGGCCGTTGGGGAAATTTTATGAATCAAGAAGCTTTTGGTGGTATCGTACCAAGAACATTTTTGGAAAGTTTAAATCTTCCTAATTTCATAATCAATCAAATGTACATTGACGGTGCATATCATCATCCCACATTTTTATATGAATCGCTTTGGAATAGTTTGATCTTAATAATTTTGTTGCTTGTTAGAAATAAAAAACATTTCCAAGGTCAACTCTTTTTCATGTATCTAATGGGCTATTCTATTGGCAGATTTTTTATCGAAGGATTACGTACAGATAGCTTAATGCTTACTTCAACTATTCGAATGGCTCAATTCATTTCTGTGATCTTAATCATTTTATCTACCGTAGCAATGATTGGACTTGCAAGAAAAGAAAAAAAAAGCACCTTATTGGAGTAGGGAAATTTATTATTTAAACAGAATATAAAAACAGATAAAGCAATTAAATGGCTTTATTGAAATACAAACTTTTAAGGAGGAATTTATATGAATTTAATTGTCTCTATTTTACCGTTTTTACTACTATTAATTTGTCCAATTATGATGTTTTTTATGCATGGGAAACATGGTCACAGTTCATCCCATGACCACTCTAATCATAACGGGATTTCAAAATCTGATTTTGAAGCATTAAAAGAGCAAAATGAAAAAATGAATTCTGAGTTAACGTTATTAAAACAAAAAATTAAATGAAATTAAGAACGGAGGATTTTTATGCAATGGCTTTTACTGTTAGTGTGTCCAATTATGATGATTTTTATGATGTCTGGAATGACACATGGAGGAAAAAATAAAGATAATGTTTCTAAAGATGAATTTGATCAGCTTAAACAGCATAATGAAAAATTAAGCGAAGAATTACAAAAAATTAAATCTAAATTAAATTAATTGTTTCTAGGAGGTTCATTTTGAAAAAAATTTTAAAAACTATTATCATTGGTTCTGTTTCTTTATCCTCTTTATTTTACAGTCAAGTTTCATTTGCAGTAAATTATGAGGAAGAAATTAGCAAAAGCACAACAGAAATTAATTCTATAAAAAGTGAAATTGAAAATGAGAAAGTTGCCTTGGGGCAATTACTTACTGAAATCGAAAAAAAAGAAGACGAAAGTAACCAACTAGTAGAGAAAATAAAACTTATTCAAATTGAAATGAATACTTTAAAAATAAGCAACGATGATTTACAAGATAAAATTACTCAAAGAACTGAAAAATTAAATTCCCAACTCCAAACGATTCAAATTGAAGGTAATGCTTCGACTTATACAAATTTCATTTTGAATTCAGAATCATTTACTGACTTTATTGGACGAATAGAAGTATCTTCAAAACTAATTTCTGCGAATAAAGAAATTGTACTGCAACAAAAAGAAGATAAAGAAAAAATTGTGTTACAAGAAAATAAAACAAGCGCGAATCAAAAAAATCAAAAAAAATTAATTTCTGAATTGCAAGAAGTACAAGTTAAATTAGAAAATCAAAAAAATTTAAAAGAAGCTAAGATACTCACTTTAGCACAACAACAAGCTACCGCAGAAGATGACAAAATTATTCTTATTTCTAATCAAGAAAATAAAAAAATTCAACTAGAAGCTGACGCTAATAAACCTGTAATAGCTAAGACTAGTGTTGATTTGACGAATATGGCTTCTGCTAGTGAGACTCTGGAACCTCCAGCACCTTCACTAACTGTTGGAAGCTCTGGTTATATCTATCCACTACAGGCACCTATTTCTTCACCTTTTGGTGCTAGAGAAGGCTTAGATGCAAATGGATTTCATAAAGGTGTGGATTTTAGTGCTCCTGAAGGAACGCCTATTGCTGCATCTATGGCTGGTGAGGTTGTTGTTGCTCAGAATGATGGTATGCCTGTTTCTGGTTATGGAATTGCAACTATTATTAAGCACAGCAATGGCATGTATTCTCTGTATGGTCACCAATCTGAACTACTTGTTTCTGTTGGAGATAGTGTTCAACAAGGACAAATCATTGGAAAAGTCGGGAACACTGGAATTTCTTTTGGGGCTCATTTACATTTTGAAATTCGAACCTCTTTATATGGGGGAATGGGAAATGTGCTTGATCCTATGAATTTCTTAAATTAAAATACAGCTATGTTCGATTGTTCCTGGTTCCTATAAATGATTAGGTTAAAAGATAAATTTCTTGACAAAAATCGTTTACAGTTGTAGACTTTGTTTATCAAATGCAACTATAACAATACTGGAGGTAATTAATATGGGGGATAAAACAAATCATAGCCACATGAATCATAGCGAGATGAAACATGGAACAGGAACTATGGATCATTCAATGCACATGGGGAATTTAAAACAAAAATTTTTTGTTTCTTTATTTTTAGCTATTCCAATTATCTTATTTTCACCAATGATGGGGGGGAAACTTCCTTTTCAAATTAAGTTCAATGGTTCTGAATGGGTCGTTCTTATTTTAGCCTCTATTCTTTACTTCTATGGGGGAATGCCTTTTTTAAAAGGGGCTAAAATGGAGCTTGAAGCTAAAAGCCCAGCAATGATGACCTTAATTTCATTAGGTATTTCAGTGGCTTACATTTATAGCGTGTATGCTTTTATTGCAAATAATATTTTAACAAATAAAGTTCATGTAATGGATTTTTTTTGGGAACTAGCAACGTTGATTCTTATCATGTTACTTGGGCATTGGATTGAAATGAATGCTATAAGCAACGCTGGAAATGCATTACAAAAAATGGCAGAATTATTACCAGGGACAGCAAGCGTGCTTGATGCCACTGGAAATACAAAAGAAGTTGCTTTACAAGATGTCAATGTTGGAGATAAAGTGATGGTAAAAGCTGGTGAGAAAATCCCAACTGACGGAGTACTCATTTCTGGAAAAACAACCGTCAATGAATCAATGGTAACTGGTGAAGCAAAAGACGTTACCAAAAATATAAATGACAAAGTTATTGGTGGTTCAGTGAATGGTTCTGGAACAATTACTATAAAAGTTACCGGAACAGGTGAATCAGGATATTTATCTCAAGTAATGGCTTTAGTAAGTAGTGCGCAACAAGAAAAATCAAGTGTCGAATCGCTATCTGATAAGGTAGCCAAACTCCTATTTTACGTTGCTTTAATTGTTGGGATTTTATCTTTTACAACCTGGATACTCCTAACTGGTGATGTGAATATTGCTTTAGAGCGAATGGTTACTGTCCTGATTATTGCATGTCCACATGCACTTGGACTGGCTATTCCATTAGTAACAGCACGTTCCACCTCGCTTGGAGCTCAAAATGGATTACTAATTAAGAATAGACAAGCCTTAGAAGTAGCTAAAAAGGTTGATGTTATTATGATGGACAAAACAGGCACTCTTACTGAAGGTAACTTTTCAGTATCTACTTATAAATCATTTTCAGATGACTATACGGATACTGAAATTCTTGAATATATGGGTTCTTTAGAAAAAAACTCGAGTCATCCACTTTCAATTGGTGTTTTGAAAAAACTTAAAGAACTAAACTTAAATACACCCCTGGCTACCGACATTACAACAATTGCAGGTACAGGAATTGAAGGAACAATTTTAACTAAAGATGTCAAAATTGTAAGTGTTGCTTATTTAAATAGACATGCCCTAGATTATGATAAAAAACTCTTTTCCGACCTTTCGAGTAAAGGAAACTCTGTTAGTTTTCTTTTAGTTGAAAATAAGAATGTTGGGATAGTTGCGCAGGGTGATCAAATTAAACCAGAAGCTAAATCTATGATTGAAGCATTAAAAAAACAAGGTATTAAACCAGTGATGTTAACTGGAGATAATAGACAAGCGGCAGCTGTGGTTGCTAATCATTTAGGCATCGAGGATGTCCATGCGGAACTCCTTCCGGAAGACAAAGAAAAAATCGTCAGAGAATATAAAAATAAAGGTCTAATCGTCATGATGGTCGGGGATGGTGTTAATGATGCTCCTAGTTTAGTAAGAGCAGATATTGGCGTAGCTATTGGTGCTGGAACAGATGTAGCTATTGATTCTGCAGATGTGATTCTTGTAAAAAGTAACCCATCTGACATTCTCCATTTTTTAACCCTTGCAAAAAATACTTCAAGAAAAATGATACAAAACTTATGGTGGGGATCAGGTTATAACATTGTTGCAATACCTTTAGCTGCCGGGGTACTTTCCTTCGCAGGTATCATTCTTAGTCCGGCAATTGGTGCTATATTCATGTCGTTTAGCACAGTCATTGTAGCAATAAATGCTATGTTATTAAAGATAAAATAGTATATAATAATAAAGTCTTTTTAAGTAGAATTTTATATTGAAAGGAATGAATATGAACGAAAAATTTACAAAAACTTATAAGCTTAGGCAGTCTGGCAACAGTTCAATTTCAACAATACCTTTAAAAGTAAAGCAATTAATTAATGTTGAAAATGGAGATGAAATTGAATTTATAATAGTAGGTAAGCAAGTTCTCCTACAAAAAGCCAGGTCAGTCATTGACAAATATAATGATACGTCCATTCAAAATGTGGCGAATCAATATAATTCTAAAAGTGAGAAATAAATAACTATAAACTTAAAAGTAAACAAAAAAAACAGGTAATATATTTAATTTTTTCAAAGGACAGTATCAACCGCTAACTCTTTACACTGTTGCTTGAAAAATTGCTATATTATTCTTAGTTTAATTGCAAAAATAGTAGTGAGATAGACAGTTTTAGATGTTGCGTAGTTAAAGATAGTATCATTTGTTTTAAATGCATTGCTTTATGGTCATAAATTTAAGGAGCTAGAAAATCATTGTACTCCTATCAAAGATTCAATGCATTTAGATTATCCCACAAAAAAGAGGTCCCATGAATCATGGAGACCTCTTTTTTCAATTTAGTTAGTTTTTAATTCAGACTCAGTTACCCACATATGATTTTTAACCATTCCACTACCATCGGTTGCTTCATAATCAACGACATAGACAGTTCCCGTTATTGCTTCATCAACAGTTGCTTCAGCCCCCATCATGCCGACAGTATGATTTGCTTCTAAAATAACTGAATCTCCAATTTTCGCTACATTTTTTTTATCTTTCAATTCTTCTTGTACTACCCATTTATGATTTTTAACCGTTGCCCCACCATTCGTTGGATCAAAAGTGATTTCATAAATGGTCGTATCGTATGCAGCTGTAACTGTTGCTTTTGGATATATACTAATAAAGTAGACAGTATTTTTAATGGTATACTGTTTATAAGTAGACACTAAAACGAAAGGAATGATTCAAATGTCCAATTACAAAAAATATGATGAAGAATTTAAGAAAAGCCTTGTTAATCTTTACCATGGAGGTAAAACACAAACTTCGTTGTGTAAAGACTATGGCGTTTCCTTTACAGCGTTATCCCGCTGGGTAAAACAATATTCTGAAGTTCAAATTGAAGATGGTTCTATCCTTACTGCTAAACAGATTAAAGACTTACAGAAGAAAAATGCTTTATTAGAAGAGGAAAACCTCATCTTAAAAAAAGCGATTGCCATCTTCACGCCACACTCAAACAACGATTAGATGCGGTTCATTTATTACGTTTTGATCATTCTATTGTGCGCCTTTGTAGAGTCTTAAACGTAAATAGAAGTACCTATTATAAACACTTTGACCCAACTCCTGCTCCTAGAACTGTTGAAAATCAACAGCTTCGACAAACCATTTTTTCTATCTATATGGATTCTAAAAAACGATTAGGTGCTGCGAAAATAAAAGTTGTTCTTGAGCGTGATTTTGGAATTTTCATTAGTGTTGGGCGAGTGTACCGATTAATGAAATCAATGGATTTGCCAAAAATGTCTACAGCTAAGCCGAAATTTTTATATGCGAAACCAAAGGTTTCTTTAGCTTACTCAAATCACTTAAACCAACAATTCAATCCGACTGAACCGAATCGAGTTTGGACGAGCGATATTTCTTACATTCCTGTTAATAAAGGGTTTGTTTATCTCTGTGTCATTTTAGATTTATTTTCCAGGAAAATTATAGGATGGCGCGTTCGTCCAACTATGGAAGCTTCTTTAGTCCTTGAGACACTTGAAACAGCTGTGTATCAAAGAAATCCCAAAGAGCCTGTTCTATTCCATACAGATCGTGGAAGCCAATACTGTGCGACTAGTGTTCGTCAATTTTTAGACACACATAACCTCGTTCCATCTTATTCCAAAGCAGCTTACCCATGGGATAATGCCGTAAACGAGTCTTTTTTTAAATATATGAAAAAAGAAGAACTGAACCGCAGAACATTTAGAACAATCCAAGAAGTTGAACAATCTTCATTTGAATATATAGAGGGTTTTTACAATTCAAAACGCCCCCATTCAGCAAACAATATGATGACCCCGAATGAAAAAGAAAAAATCTATTTTGGGTCTATCTAAATTGTATCTATTTTTGTGTCTACTTTATTGACATCTGTCCATATTTGCCAAATTGTTTATCCTCATTTACATATTTGTAGTAACAGTAAAGAACAACTTGTGCGAACAATAGTGCAGTTAGTACTTGGTAATATTTTTCTAATCCTGACATTTTATAACCTCCGATAATTATCAAGGGGAGGTTTGCCCTCCCCCATTATTTAACTTTTAATTCATTACTTTATCAGCTTCTCTAATCGTAAATATTGTTTCAGTTGAAGTATCTGATTCATAAACGAAGAATGAATCACCATCAATTCTTGACGAATAGTCATGAGAAGCTTTATAACATCTTTCGACTTCTTTTTTACTTTCATCCATGCAAAACTGGATTGCTTTTAATTTATCGTCAAATTTATATATTTCAGCTTCATTTATGTCTTCATTAATTCCATCTATCACTCGACTTTTTAGGACTAAATATTCTTCATCAACACTCGCTTCTGTCCAACTAATATTTTTCTTATCAGGATATAGGTTAAGTTTGTCAACTTCATCTAAAATCTCACTAATTTGGTCAAAAGGGATTCGTGCATCATCAATTGCTACTCGGTGAGGATTCGTTCTTTCTAATCCTTCATAGTATTCAGGAGGAATTTGTTCGAACTGTTCTTCGATTTGATTTTTGAATTTTCTCAATCCAATAATTGTTCCATATGTTAATGCAGATAATCTGTTTACTTCATAATCCATATTTTTCAATTGTGAGACACCTCAGTTCTCTTGTTGTCAGCTTTCTCGATTTTTTCATGAATCAATGTTGCTACCACGAAAACTAGTAAGCAGGCACTTCCAAATACAATCCCTAACATCATGTAAATCAACCTCTCTTTGTTGTTTTATTTAGAGTAAAGAAATGGTATACTTAACGAAATCAATTACTTGATTTGTTGTTGACACGAGAAGTTCGCGCTTCTTGTGTCTTTCTTTATCACTAAATAAAGTATATCATATACTGTATACTTTGTCTACTATTATATACACTTTATCCAATATATATTTAACTTTAATTTATATCGTTTACACTTTAGTTTCTATCGTGTATACTAGAGAAAAGGAGGTTTTAAAGTTGCTACAAATTCATGATATTATCGATAACGAAGGACTTACAACTGACGAAAAAATAACCGCTATAGAAGCCTTTCTGAAAGAGGACTTAATAAATGTTAAGGAAGCTTTGGAAATACTAGACGTGACTCGTACAACAGCAAACAGATACATCGAGGACGGAAGTCTTAAGCTACTTGTAGACAAGGGACAATTTAAAGTCCTAAGTAAAATAGAGGTTACTAATTTCAAGCCAACAGTTGACGCTACAAAAGAATTTTTTAAGAAAAAAGCACCCAAATAAAAAACACGATTCTATCGCATACAAGCGAAAAGCAATCGTGTTTTTTGTTTAACTATTTTTAAATGGGTACGAATATAGACCGAATCTATGTTATACTTTTTAAGTCACCTATCTCACGAGGGACTAGTCCAAATGTGAGGAGGTGTGTATGTTTGGAAATTTTTGTTGTAGCATTTGTCTTACCGCTCACTGTAGCAATATTAGCTGAGTTATTCGGTTACTGGCTTAACCGTAAAGACAAGTAAATAGGTGACGAGTCACACCACTGTCTTATAGACAAAAAAAACCCCAATATCCTGACCGATATTGGGGTTTTGGTGTGTAGCTTGGAATTTTTGTCAACTTAATTCTACCATTTCCTATTTATTTTTTCAAGTTATTAAACTATAACTCAAATAAATAGCTGTAAAAAGAGCAATTTGACATTCTTTATATACCATTTCCAAAAAACATAGCCAGTTGTTCAGCAGAATTTTTTACAATATTATATTCTTTCTCAAACTCTTTTCCGATAGTTAGAAGCTCAGATTTACTTTTAAGTGAAGTAACCTCGATTCTCAATTCATCATCAGGAAGTTTTTTTATTGTAATCTCAAATTCATTGTTTCGGAACATATAGATTTTTTCACCAGTTTTAATTAGATATATTCTTTCATTTAAATCTGCAATTGTTCCTCTAAAGGGTACCTTTTTTTTATCGAAATTTTTAGTATTAAATATTTCAAATCCACTATCTTCAAGTGTCATATCAAGTATGTCTCTCCATGTTGCAATTGGATTGACCTCTTCTAAATCATCACTGTTGTCACTTGAATTTCCAAATTCATTTATCAAGATATTTCCCTCCTTTTCAAATAAACCAACCTATTTCTTATCTTTTAAAAAGGAAGGTCATCATCACTTATATTTATTGGATGTCCATTATCAAATTGATCGTGACTTGATTGGTAATTACTTGAACTATTTTGTGGATGCGGTGAATTTTGTTTGTTGGTTGCTTGATTTACTTCAGCGCTAGAATTTGATTTATTTTGTCTTTGTTCATTTATTTGTTTAGACTCCAGCAAAGAGAAAGTATCTATGATTACTTCTGTAACGAAAACCTTTTGCCCTTGTTGGTTGTCGTAATTACGAGACTGAATACGACCTTCTACTCCAATTAAACTCCCTTTACGAGTAAAATTAGCAAGTGTCTCACCAGTTTTTCTCCAAGCAACACAATTGATAAAATCAGCTTCTCTTTCACCTTGTTGATTAGTATATTGTCTATTCACTGCTACTGTAAAAGAAGCCACAGCTGTACCGCTTGATGTATAACGTAAATCCGCATCTTTTGTTAAACGACCGACTAACACGACTCTATTAATCATTCATCATCACCTTCTTTGAGGAAAAGACGTTTTTTATTAGACTAGCTAGCTTCGTGATTATATTACGTATCACAGCGTAGAAAATTAACCCAATGGCGATTAATGCTATGAATTTACCTAAGAATAGTACGACTGGTAGACCCACGACAACCCATAAAAGTAAAAATGGACTTATTTTAACGCTAGCGTATACGACAACCAAGCCAATTAAAAAGAATACACTACCCCAAAATATTTTCTCTGTAGTATCTCCTTCTTGAAATAATACACCTAATCCATTAAATAGCTTTCCTATTACTTTTACAACAAATTGCGCTATCTTCGCAGCTAAAAAGTCCCATGTGATAAAAAATTCCTCAATAACAGTAAATAATCCATTGATAATAAACATATTTGTTTCCTCCTCATTTTCCCGATTTTTGTTTATGACAAAAGTGAACCTTTATTTTTCTTTCTTTTCCTCATCCTCTAAAAACAATTCTCTTTTTTTTATTAAATCCTTTACTTCTTTTAGGTCATCTCTCGTTGCATATTCTCTTAAAAAACTTCTAGTAGCACTACGTTTGTTCCAATATTGTTTTTTTTCTTTGTTCTTTTGTTCGTACGCTTTATTTGCTTTTAATTTTGATTTTGCTGTCTTTGTAGTTTCCTTCATAAAAAACACTCCTAGTGTTACTATCTTTATAAATTTCATCTTACCATGATATCATGGTAAAAGCAACCCATAACAAGTTATGAAAGAAAAAACAATCCGCATAACACGAAGGATATGCGGCGGTACTTCTATCTTTCTCTACCGTATTCATAATCTGAGCCAAACTTTTGATTCGCTCCAGACAGATCTATTTGAACAACGGGTTGTTTCACTTCTTTATTGGTAATTTCTTGGACATCGTCTGTTTTATGACTTACTCCAGCTTCCATTTCTAAATCTAGTTCCCTTTGTTTAATCAATAAACCTAACAACTTCTCTTCATTTTTAAAAGGTTCTTTCAGCTGTTGTTCTGTATCAATTAATTGCTTTTCTAACCCATCGATACTTTGTTTAAGCTCATCTACTTTACCAGGTATTCGTTCTATTAAATTTTCTATTTTTCTAATACTGCCAATCTCAGTTCCAGTATAAATTGTAGCTTCGTATGTTGATTCGGCTGTTGCCGTCAACCTATAGCCATCCGTATATACAGCAGGTGACACAGCAAGTTTAAATCCTTTAAATTCACCAACATCTAATTCTTCAGCATCTATAGTTCGGACTCGTTTACAAAGTAAGTCTAAATGCTTAGCTGCATCCGCTCTTTTAGAATACTCCAATCCACCAATAATTATTTTAAAATCTTCGGACGTATCCATAGAAAGAAGAGTCGAATCTTTAGAAATCTTATCTATTAAGATTCGTTCATCATGGATCTGGCTTGGAATAACTTTTTCTACACGCTCTTGAAGCCTTAATTTATCATCTGCCCACCTTGATTTAATCAACTGTAAACGTGTAATTTCATTGTCTAATACCATTTTTTCTGCTAATAAAGGATTTCCTGTTGCAATTGCTTTTACGTCAGCAGCGTTCAATACAGTTTCATCAAGATCATCACAAGAACGAGAAATACTCTTTCCAGTCATAATTTGACTGATGTACCGGAGTTTTTGCTCTTGTATTTGCCATAAATAAGAATCAAATGTTGATTTAGTCACATACCGATAAACTTGTACCTCCTTATTTTCATTCCCTTGTCTGATAATTCTACCATCTCGTTGCGTAATATCAGAAGGCCTCCAGGGTACGTCTACATGGTGAACAGCTAAAAGTTTATCCTGAACGTTTGTCCCAGTTCCAACTTTACTTGTACTCCCTAATAAAATACGAATGTCACCCTTCCTCATTTTTTCAAACATAATATCTTTTTGTTTATCGTTTTTAGCATCATGAATAAAAGCAATTTCATGGGCTGGAATACCCTTCCCAATAAGTTGTCTTTTGATTTCATCATAAACATTAAAACTAGGTTTCGGTGTACCACTATCAGAAAAAATCATTTGAGTAGATTTATTATTCTTGCTTTCCAACCAAATAGTAAACACTTTATCACAACATCTTCCCAATTTTGAAAAAGGTTCGTTAGGTGCTGCTTCATCAATTAAACGTGGATCAATTGCCATTAGTTTTGCTTCATGAGTTATTTTCAGCATATTATCCTCATAAGGTTCTACTTGTCTATTACGAACAGCCTCAGACCGGTCTGCAAGCTCCTGCATCATTTCTAATTGATAGTCACTAGCTTCAGTTACAATGATCTGTGCTTTCCCTCCCTTAACTTCGGGAACCGGTAGTTTCAACATATCTGCAGTTTGGATATCCGCTACTAAATTAAAGGTAGACATCAACTCAGGTAAATTATGAAATTTGGCAAATCTGTTCTTCATTTGATAGCTGTCTCCAGCTGGGGTTATCTCCAATGACGATTCAATAACTCCAAACGTTGACGCCCATGCATCAAAAGCACTTAGCCCCTGTTTTTCAAGAATATCCGGTTGTAAAAATCGTTGCATTGTATACATTTCACTCATTGAATTAGAGACAGGAGTTCCGGTTGCAAATACTACGCCGTTTCTATTGTTTTGTTCAAGCATATATTGGCATTTCATGTGCATATCACTCGCTCTTTGACTATGAGAGGTATTTACACCTGAAACGTTTTGAAGCTTCGTGTAGGTGTGTAAATTCTTGTATGTGTGAGCTTCATCAACAAAGAGAAAGTCGACACCTAGTTGTTCAAAAGTCAGCAATGAATCTTTATTTTTGGTCGAATTTAATGAACTTAATTTCTCCTTTAATTTCTTCTCAAAAGAAATCATTTTTTTCAAGGTCCATCGTTCCCCTTTTTCATTCTTCATACGTTCAATAGAAAATGAAATATCTTCTAGCTCTTTCTTAATTTTTTGGGTTTGATACTCTTGACTCATAGAAATTTTGTAGAATTGTGAATGGCCAATAATTACTGCATCATATGAGCCTGTCGCAATTTTAGATACAAATTTCTTACGATTCTGCATAGCAAAATCTTGTTTGGTTGTAACCAGTACATTTTTAGAAGGATAAAACCGCAACAATTCCTGTGCAAATTGATTCGTTAAATGATTCGGTACAACATAAAGTGGTTTTTTAATCAAGTTATTTTGTTTCAAAAGCATACCAGCTGCAAGCATAGAAGCTGTTTTACCTGCACCAACTTCATGGGCCATTAATGCTCTTCCACTATATAATATACGTGCGACAACATTTTTTTGGTGGTCTCTTAATTCAAAATCAGGATTCATTTCATCAAATTCTAAACGACTTCCATCATATACTCGTGGACGAGTTCGATTAAATTTTTCATTGTAAATGTGCATTAATTCAACTGTTCGGGTTCTATCAGAAAATAGCCAATTTTTAAAAGCTTCCTCAATTTCATCTTGTTTTTCACGAGCAATCATTGTTTCTTTTACATTTAATTTATGACGAATTGCATCGTTTCCTGAACTGTTAATATAGTGCTCTTGATCTCGAACTTCACTTTTTTTCAGATTTAAACTGTCTTCTAGGATCTTATAGGCACTTGCTCTTTTTGACCCATATTTACTTGTCACAATTACTGAAGAGAGTTCTTTGTTTTTATTTTGAATAAACCAAACCCCATTGTATTCATTAAATTCAATCGTAATTCCAGAAGTTTCATTTTGATTAAACCCTCTAGTATCAAAAGTCGAGTACATAAATTCTTTGTAATACTCCACCGGAATCCAAGTAGCACCAATTTTATAATCAATTTCACTTGATTTTAAATCTGTCGGAATCACTTTTTTTAATGCCTCCACGTTTTTTGTAAAAAGTTCCGGATAGTTTTCAACTTGAAATTTAGCTTCTTCTAACTTAGTTTTTACATCCCCTGTTAAATATTCATCATTAATTTCCCAACAATCAGCATCTAACTTCCCTGTAAATTTAACAGGATTAATAAATATTTCTTTATCCAGTTCGCTTAAAATCGTTTCTAAGGGCTTTGGATATAAACTTTGAATGTAATCCAAATCCACAACTGCTTTGCGTGACATGGATAAATAGAGTGCTTCTAAGGCTGTTTCTGTACGGTTTATTTGTTTAATTGGGCGTATCGTTGCTTTCTTAAAAATATCTGCTTTAGTATAGCTACCATCTTTCTCTTTGTTCTCAATTGATAACAGTAAAGGTAGTGTATCATCTTCTCTGAATGCTTTTTCATTCTGACTTGTATTTATCCAGCCAAATTTTTTCACAAAAGTATCATATTGATTTCCAAAAATTGTAAGCAATTCTTGAAATCTTTCCTCCGAGTAACCGAAATTTCGTTGAATCTCAATGACATCATCTAAAGCTTCTCTTACCTTAACCAAACCAACAATACTTTTTTTTAATGAATCGGATACATCTACTTTGGTTAATTGCTTGTTCTCATGAAAATATAGAACACCGTCTCGTTCAAAATAGGCAAAATTACGACTTGGTTCTTTTAAATCCCCTTCATTTTTTACAATTAAAGGCTCTTTTAGTCCTGGAGTATCTTTATTGCCCTCTTCAACAGCTTCTACAACCTTCCGTTTTCTTTTTTCATACGTACCTTCAATATTTCCTAAACCTTTCTCTAATAACGCAGAAAGGTCTTTATCTTTGAAAGGCTTAACAGTTAAAGACCAGCCACGATACAATTGAGGCTCCAGGTCTCCCAAAATTTGCTGAGGATTATCAATGAAATAATTATTATATGCTACAACTGGAATCTCCCCTTGAATCAATCGATCATCAAATGAAACTTTTTGCGGTTTTACCCACGTTGGATCTGTTTCACGTTTAACCGATTTTGGTAACTTTTTAAAAAGTAGAATATCAGCTACCACATTCGTTCCTGCTATTTTTTTAAAGGCATTATTCGGCAAACGTACCGCTCCTAATAAATCTACCTTTTGAGCAAACCTTGTTTTTTCAAGGCCTCCACTATCTAATGTTCCCCTTGAGGAAATAACCGCAATTATTCCACCTTCTCGAACCAAATTAATTGATTTTTGAATGAAATAATCGTGTATTCTATATTTTTTGGTAGAATTTTTACCACCAGCTGTTTCTTCAACATCAATATCAATTGTAAAATCATCAAATGGAACATTCCCTATTACTAAATCAAACGAATTCTCTTCAAAACTAGTTTCTTCAAATCCTTTAATCTGAATATCCGCATTTGGATGTAAGTGACTTGCGATTTTCCCGGTCAATAAATCCTTTTCAACTCCAAAGAGATCAGATTTATTTTTTAACGATTCTGGAATACTTGAGTAGAAATTTCCTGTTCCCATTCCAGGGTCCAGAATTTTTCCACCTTCAAAACCAAATCGTTCAACTGTTTTATACATTTGGTCAATTATCATTGGATCAGTATAGTAGGCTGTCAATACAGACTCTCTAGCACTTTCGTAATCTGACTCCGATAATAAACTTTTCAATTCTTTATATTCTTCCTCAAAATCAACTTCTCTTTTATCAAATACAACTGATAGTCCACCCCAACCAACATATTTGGCCAAGATTCGTTGTTCTTCTTTACTAGCTTGTGTTCCTTCTAATTCAAGACTTTTAACTAATTTAATAGCTGCAATATTATCTTTAATTTTGCCTCTAATGCTGCTTGAATAAAATGCCCCTTCAGGAAAAGCAAAATCTGAAATTTTTGGTTTATTTTCTTTACTATTTCCAACGGAAATCAGGTTCTTTTCATTTCTAATTTCTTCCTGTTTTACTATTTTGATATCTTCTTTTTCTTCTTTAACAACTAAATCTGCATCGATAACAGTTTCTTCATACTGAAAAAGATCCAGCTGGTCTATATCTGTTAGGTCTACTTGATTAACTTCTTTTGTTTCAGATTTTTTCTTAGATGTTAAGGAAATAGTTGACTGATTACTTGTTCCTCCACTATCATCTTGATTTTGTTTAAATGCCTTGTTCTTTCCATCCAACTCATTGTGTTCAATACTGGCTCTTTCTCCAACAATTCTTTCTCCAAGAGGTTGTGAAGTTCCCACGCTTTGTTCTCCTGGTAACTTCCGTAATTCATCAGTTGATTTCCAATTAGCAACAGTAAATACTCCCCTTGATTTGCTGTTTCTAACCACTCTAAAGCCATTTTCCCGTATTTCCCTAGCTGTAGGTGTTCTGTATTGTTTGGAATGATTGGATCTGATTGACCATTCTCGTTTGTGTTGTAAGTGTAATTTAGTTTCATTTACTTTCTTTGCCTCCAGTAAGTTTTTATTTTTAACAATCTTATCTGCTTCTCTAATTTTACCGAGTACTATTTGGTTTAATTCCAGAACATGCTTCATCACGCCTAAATAGTTAGTCGTTTTAACATATGAGCCTAATTGTTTTTCTAATAAATCAGTATTTGGTCTAAAACCTAGTTTGTTTAAAATCATAAATTTACTACTCTGAACCACAATGGCTTCATCTAAATTAGTCTCTTTTAAATCATCATTTGATAAAACAACAACAGATAATAATTGTTCGTCAAGAGATTCAAATGCTGCATTAAAATTCTTTTCAGAATCCTGAAATTGCATTTCTTGTAGTATCTGTTTAAAATGCTCTATTTCATAATTCCAATTAGGAAATGCGTACTCTTTCCCAACTGTTTGTTTAACATCAAAAAGGTAATTTTGTTTCAACGATCCATTCACAACTTTTGGAACTCTAATGGACGTGGTTCCACGTTTAGGTACTCGTTCAACTTTTTTCCATGTGTCAAAATCTGCCAAGAATGTTGCATCAGGATCTTGGCCATACGCAAATAGAATTGTTGCTAAATCATATTTGTATAATTGTGCTCCATACTTCATAAATTCAAGAATAGATTTTTCATCATTAAATATAGAATCCATGTAGGAATAATGTTGCTCATACCATTCTTTTTGTGCTTCATTTGTGTATTCAGGTTCCTTATAATAAGGACTCTGTTTTGCTTGTTCTAAAAAACCCATTCATTATTCGCCCCCATAAAATAAGAGACACAACAATTTATCTGTTGTGCCTCAATACTCTTTATTTTTCACACGACTTCTTGTCACAATAGCAATAATATTCTAAGTGATTCGTTCCATTTCCCTCACCCCCTTTCCGGATAAGATAGGTGATATAAAAATTTTTCATCAACGAGATAGTTCTGCATATTGTTTGACTTCTGCTTTCTTTTCTTGCTTTTTATACTTCTTAACATCTTCTTTATCAACCGCTTGAAAACCGTAAACTTTAATTAGTTTGGTCATTTCCTCTGCAGAATCTGCTTCAAAGTACCCCACTTGATTACTGTATTTGGTTATATTTGCTTTATATTTATTTGTCTCCTCATCTTTAGCTATTTCAACAACCTTTTTATCTTTATCAATAAAGGCACTCTCAAATAAGTCGGCTTCTATTTGATAAGCATGCTCTTGTTTCAATCTGTCATTCCAGTCTTTTTGTACCTCGTTAGTTACTTCAAAACCAATCTCTTTATACATTGTGTGATAGTACTCAACTTTGTCTGATATAAAAGATAAATTGTTTGTATCAACACCTTTACTTTTAAATAAACTTCGGAAGTCAAAATCACCATTAGATAGTTTAAATTGTTTTAGATCCATGACAACTTTTTCTGATTCTTCACGTACATCGATAGGCGTTGGTTCTACTTTTGGTTTTAAATTTTCACCGTAAAAACAATCAATCCCCCATTTATTCGTAAGGTCATTTGTTTCAAGAAAATTGGAAAGGGCCTTATGAACAGCTGCTACTGCAATCCAATCATTAGGTGATAACTCACCTTTTGAAACATCTTTATAAATTTCAACCAAGTGTCCTGGTATTTGATCATCAAAGGGAATTAGGCGATTGAATTTAAATTGATTTTCAAACATTCCATCAATGAATTTATGACCAGCCTTATCGTTATCTACTCCAAAAAACACACCTTCAGTTGCGCTTGTTCCTTTTGTTAAATACATTTGCTCAACAAAGTTAAACACTGATTGCTGCTTAAGACCGTCCATAGAAACTAACATACAATTAGTTAGATTTTTATTGAGTGACCAATAACTTAACATGTCCACCGGAGCTTCAAAGACAAAAATTTTCGTTGGCGTTCCTAAAGTAACATTGAACCCATAATTACTCATTACGTTACTGGCAACATACTTATTTACGTAGCCATTACGATCATTCTTTTCCCTTACTTTTGGATCTATTACCTGAACTGAGGCTCCAACAATTCGTGCATTGTTTCCCCAAACAAAAATACAACGCCCTTGTTTGTCTTGCTTGATTAATCCTTTTTTATGAAGAGCTGCTACTATATCTTTATCAATTTTTCGTTCATCAACAAGATAAGAATAGGCCTTATCAAATGATTTAGCATTTTCAAAATAATACTTAAATGGTTCTTTCGGTTTTTGTTCAACTACTTTAACTTCCTTCATTTCAGAATCAGTTAAATAATCAATGGCTTCTGGAAAACTCATATCTAAAAACGTCTGACAAAACTTTATTGAATTACCACCGACACCTTGAGAAAACCAATTAAATGAATTTGTATCTTTAAATATTTTCAAACTGTCATAGCCCACAACTTGATATTGTTTGCCCATATCTTTCAATTCGAATCCATTGTCACGACAAATTTGAACGATATCAGCCTTAGCTGCTTTATCAATTAGCTCATTACTAATTTTTCCTTTTACAACCATGAAATCCCTCCTTATTAAATATAAAAAAAGATCCAACAAATTTATTGTTGAATCTTCTTCTCTATGATCTATCCATGCCTTGCTGCTCTTTCAAATTCTTTAAATAAACTTGTTGGTTCTTAATGCTCTCAAAATCTTTTTTAAAAGCTTTTTTTAATTTGTTTAAGTCTGCTTTTTTTCCATGAGACTGTTTATTGTATTCAGGATTATTGATTTGACTTCCATTTACTTTCTCATCCCCTCGTCGACTTTCAACTTCGGATTGTAACCTCATTTCACCTAACAGAGAATTTCCAATTTTAGCAAAGAGTTCATCGTACTTGTTTGTTCTTCTTTTTTCAGCTTCAGCACTTTCTTTTGAACCTGCACCATATGCTTCTTGATAGAAAACAACATCACTATTAACCATCTCTTTAAACTCGTTAAATTCGTCTTTTAAGAACTCATTTACATACACAGCAACAAATTTATTAATATATGGTTTCACTTCACTCAATGCGTTCATATTGTATTTCCATTTTCGTTTATCATCAGGTAAGTCGTCATATATCCGATTGTATAAGCTATGAAGTTCTTTATTTGGAAGTTCTCTGTAGTCCTGTTGTTTGACACCCATTTTATTATGAATCAAAGCAGACAAACGTGTTAAATGTTCTGACCTATCTACCAAGACCCCCATTAACTTGCTTTTGAATTTTTTTAACGAATCATATTTTCTATGGCCAACTCTAGCGACGTATGGCTCCTTTGTTTTTTTATTGATAAAAGTTTTCTTTTCACGCGTTGGATTGGGTTCAACAATCGCAATGTGAACATGAATATTATCCGTATTGTAATGTACTGCAGCTGACCATACTGCTGAGTGTTTCATGTTCTCATTTTCAAGAATGCCACTCATGCCTTCACGTACTGCTCGTTTGATTAATTCTTCATTCAACCACCCTTCTTTGGATTTATATATCCCATTTTTTTCTAACCATCTATTGTCAAATGAAAGGACATCTTGCCACATAATAGATTCATTTTTCTGTGCTTTTTGGAATTGTTTTTTTAGTTCTCTTCTTTCATTTTTGTTTAACGAATCTTTGTTTTGAGTAAACAGCCCTGTAGACTTTTCTGGATTCTCCATGTAGTTGTTGTACCCATCTTTATCAATCATATTGAACTTATTAAAATTTTTTGTTCGAACCGCTTCGTCTCGATCTACATAGTCCACATAAGAAGAAAATTTCTTTCCACTACTGGACGTATACTTTGAAACGTGAACGATACCTGCCTTAATCATTTATGTTCAGTAACACGTCATCTGATTGTGCTGCCTGCTCGACTTTTCTTTTAGCTTTTTCGTCTCGTTCTAGTTTTCGTTTTCTTTGTTTATCAATGTCACGCTCAACCGTCGTTATTGCTTTTCGCATCGGATTCGTCATATGTTCTTCTGTCGACATGTAACCATCTTGATTATTGGAAAATAAATAACCATTCCATAGCTCCAAACCAATACGAGCATTTTTATCTGCATACCCTGCACGTAATTCTATGATACGCAGTTTCTTCTCTAAATTTTTGGTAATCATGTCCACAAATATTGTACGGTCCTCAGCAAGCGCCTTGTAAGTCTCATGCTCTTTGAAAATGAGTTCTAAGATTTCAAAAAGCGGTTTGTCCGGAAACTTTTCTTGGAATGGTTTAAGGTAGGCAAGACCATAATCTGATTCATGTTCTTCTCTAAATCTGACTTCTTTTCTTTTCACTTAGTACACCTCATTGATTGAATTGAATTTTTTTATTGCTTCTGTATTTGACTCGACGACTTGCAACGCAATTTTTACTAAATCTTCGTAATCATTTTTTACTCCCATGACTTCGGCTGATTCAACGTGATTCCGAATCAAATCTCGTAAGTAACCTTCTCGAGACTTCCTAGCTTTTTTCGCAAGATCATCTATGCCTGCAATCGTTTTTTGACTAACTTTTCTAATTTTTAGTTCTCCCATATACGTGAACTCCTAGCATCTATTTAGTAAAGTAACGCATGACTTAAAGCCGAGTTACAATTCTATTTCTTAGCTTGTGAAACAAGCAGAGAAATTGATTGTAAGAGCATAAGGCTAATCTGCCCCCTAAATAAGGGGGAAACCGCAGTGCGGTTTGATTAGAGAAGGGGACAAAAAAGATTGTGAAACCAGTCAAAAGACTGTTTCAACTGGTGTATATACACAACTTTATTCATTATTTTATTCATATATTCACCTAAACTAGTCTTTAAACCAGTTCCTTTTTTCCTTATATACACTCAAACCAGTCCAATAGCCGAAAGGCTATTTTACTTTTCCTTCGACTTCAGTCATCCTTACTTTTACTTTTCCAATCTTTATATCTAAATCAATCTGTTCTTTTTTATGCTCTTCAATCTCATTTTCCAATGCAACAATTTGTGATTCATTAGAAGTAATTTGATTTTTTGTGCTTTCAGTTTCTTTATCTGTTTCAATACTCTTTCCAGCTTCTAAATTGCGTATTAGCTCTTCTAATTTTTTTATTTTAGATTGTTTGTTTTCGATTGTTTTGTTTAACGCCTTTATTTTTTTTAGGCTATTTTTTTCAACAAAGTGAAGGAATTCCATTTCATAATAGGGTTGATTATGCTTCCTGTAAACTTGTTCCCTTTCTATTTTTTCACTAGCAAAATAGAATTTTTCTGCTCCACTAAATTCCTCTTTGGCCTGTTGTTTTGACATTATTTCAATCACTACGTTCTTCCATTTCTTATCGAGTCCAGATACAAAAACAACGTAATATTCTTCATTTACCTTTAACATTTCAACTGGATATCCTTTAGAATCGGTACGACTTTTTTTAACTACTGCTGTTAAATCCTCTAAACTTTGAGTTGAATTTGTTTCAATTAAAAATGAAAATACTAACAAATTTGTATCCTCAAAAAAAGCACGATTGGTAATCTCAATGTTCCTCCCATTTTGATTACTAACACTTCCAATAGGAAAATCTTTTATTATTTGTGGCTCTTTAAATACCCATCTACTTGATAGGAAAAACGCAAAAACTAAAACGATTATCCCTACCGTTCGCTTATATTTTTTTCCTGCATGACTATGCAATTTAACAGATGAACCCATTTCTATTCACCAACATTTCTATTATTTTATACGTTCACCTATCTTCTTTAATCAGGTTAAAGACCAAGAAAAGGTGATGGGTCAACTGGATTTACGAAAATTCCTTTATAAACTCCAAAGTGTAAATGGACTCCAGTTGAACTTCCAGTTGTTCCCATATTTCCAACTTTACTTCCTGTTTTTACAGATTGTCCTACGGAAACATTTAACGAGGACATATGGCCATATAATGAATAGTAACCATCTGAATGTTGAATAATCACACAGTTTCCAAACCCCCCATTGTTAAATTGAGAATAGACAACCGTACCATTTGTTACTGCTAATATCGGTGTTGCTATTGATCCAGAGAAATCAATTCCTTTATGAAATTCACCAGCAGTTCCAGTAATTGGATCTACACGAGAACCATATCCACTTGTGATAGTTACTGGTGATGGGACAGGCATTTTATACTTTCCATTTCCTGAATTACCTCCGCCATTTTCAACTGGAGTATAGTCACCACTTGAATACATTTTGTAGTAACCCATTACTTTATCTACATACCATTGTGCATGATTATAGGCGAAAATTGCTGACTGTAAATCTGCCATACCACCTGATTTACTTACATAGTTTGCACACGAGAAAGCAGCATCTTTTATGTTGTATGGGTCAGCTTTTCCGTCGTTATCAGCATCAACACCGTACCCTCCATATCTTGCAATCATTGCTGGATCTTCATACACAGATTTCGGAGGGGCTTTTCCATACCCCCACCCCAACCACGTCTCAGGTAAGAATTGAAAATGACCAATAGCTCCAGCTGAGGAAACCATATTTCCAGCTGTCCCAAAATTCGTTTCTACTTTATGAAAAGCAGCTATCAACGTCCAAGCTATGTCATACTTTTTACCCGCTTCTTTATATACTGGAATAAATTCTTTTGGAATTTCCTTCTCTCCAAGTTCACTAATTCCAATATCTCCACCTCCAGAATCATTTTTATTCTTCCCATCGACGAAATTTCCTAATAGAGCTAATAGGATTAAAAAAGAAAATAAGACTAGGGCAATATTACCTAACCCTAGACCTAATCCCCACTTTATTAATCTCTTTTTTACAATATCATTCAAGAGATAACTCACTCCATTCATAATCAGAAATCAACCATTGACCGTCGTTATTTTTTGTTAAAGTTAACAAACACGTTATGATTCTTTCTTTACCTGAATCACTTACCTTCCTGGTTAATTGATGTTGTATTTGATATTTACCGTCAATAACCTTTAATGATAGAAGCTTGATGTCTGAAACTTCTGAACTAGGCTGATTGGATTCTTTTGCTAATTTTTCTTTCGCACTACCCGTTAAATAATTGGAAGCATTTTTCAAGTTTTGCTCATTAAATGTAAAAAATGTAGCAATAAATCCTTGACTAGTTACTTGGACTAGCTCTTGGTCAGTTAAATTTGCATCATGAGATTCTTCAATGCTCTCTTCTTCGTTTCCTTCTGTCTCTTCACTGTCTTTAGAACCTTCATTCGCTACAATCTCTTCCGAATCAATAAGGCTTTCCAACGTTACCTCTTCACTTTTATCCGGAGTTTTCAATTGAATTAAAAGTAGTATTGAGAATAAAACAAAAATACTTACAATAGTAAAATATATTTTCAAGGCTTGTTTTCTTTGCATACCAGTTCTCCTTTTATGTTAAGATCCACCATCAAACATGGCTATTTCCTCATCAGTAACTTGGAAAGTCATTTGTAAATTTTGGTCTCCAGATATTGCTAGAATGCCTTCTGAACCGTCGACACCTTCGCTTTTACCTGTCCTGTACTTTGTCATCATTTCATACTCAAGATCAGAGAAAGAGGAACCAAACAAGTTTTTGAGGGAAGGTATAGAAGTGGTATCTTGCCTTAGTAAAATTTTGTATTGAGTTAATCCAAACAATTGGCGTAAATTATCAGCTGCTTCAGCCATATCTTTGTCAGATACGTTATCAACTTTGGGAAACATTCGTTCAATACGTTGTGTACCTAATGCAATTCCTCCAAAAAATTTACGCGCTTCTGACATAATTGTCATGAATATTTTAGTGGCAAATGCTTTTTTTATATTTAAGATGTTGTGACACTCATCTAAAATAATCAGGAATTTTCGCAAGTTCCATAGGAACCGTTTATTACTGCCAAATTTTTTCACCTGTGCATCAAACTTTTCTTTCTCTTTTCTACCAACCTTCATAACATTAGCCATTATATTGTTTAGAGAAATGAATATCTGACAATCAAATACAGCCTCATTTTTCAAATCTGAAAGAGTGGCAATATCAAAAAACACAACTGGATTCTCCCCTAAATCAGGGATTGTTGTTGTTCCATTAAACAGAGTGCCATATTGTTTCACTAGTTGATATATAGTGATTCGCATTTTTGTATATGCTTTTCTTATAAAATCGTCATCTTCATTTTTTTCCTTAATTTTAATAAATTCAGAAAATTCTTCCGCTATCGGATAATCACTATCTGGGAGTTCTGTAATGATAACTTCTGGATTATCCCATAGTCCGTTCTCTACATAAAAATCCCACGCTGCTGCCTCGTATAACTTCACTTCTGTTGAATCAGCTTCTGAATTTAATATTCTGTATATAACTCCCATTGTAGAAATATGCTGAACAAACGAAGCCTTTACATCCGTCTCTAGACTATCTCCTTTTTTGGTAACTGTTGGATAGACCTGGAACATATTAATTAGTCCTTGAGAGCCATCAAGTGGAATAGAATGACCTTTATATTCTTCTACTACTGAAGCAAACTCACCTGATTTATCATACCCTCTAATAAAATTGCCTTTATTCGCGTTATCCGCCAATAATTTCTTTAGTAAAGTAGATTTCCCTGAACCCATGTCACCAGCAACGAATAAGTTATAATACAAACGTGTGGGCGACTTATAAAACATATCGAAATAGACTGTTCCACCTGACCTAGTAGTTCCAAAGAAACCACCTGATTCATCGGATAAAAATGTTTGATTATGTGCAAAACCTAAACCTAATGCTTCTGCTTGAATCTCCATTCCCTGTGGTTCGTTTTCTAGTTTTTCTTGTTCTTCATAGGGTAAAAACATAGATTGCCATTCTTGCTTTTGTTGATCTAATAACGGTAAGCCCTTATAACCATCAGATCCAATAGTTAGTAAAATTTCATTTACTTTTTCTTCTAGTTTTGCCAGGGTAGCTTCATACACAAACACACGAATGTGCATTTTTTTTACTTGTTCCCCTTCTTTTGTTATTGCTATATTCAGATTTCTAAGCACATTATATTCACTATCAGCTAAATCAAACTCTCCGGTGGTTTTTGCCCTGTTTTTTCTAAGCTGAAGTTCTTCAATTGATTCGTTTACTCCTTTTTTGTAATCAATCTCTTGATCCGTTACATAATCAACAATAATCGTCGTATTCTCGAGTTTGGTCAATTCCAACATCCAAAATTCAGTCATTATATTCGGTGTATCATAGATATTTACACACGTACCATAGGAATCACCATACCGGTTATAAAACTCCTCCTTAAAAGACACGCCACCTTGTGGCTGCGTGTCATATATGAATTGTAAATTTGAATCTACTTCTATTGTTTTACTCACTTGGTTTAATCCCTCCAGTATTATTTAACAAATTAAAAACAGTTCTAATACTGTCTTTCGTTAATAAAGACGAATGAAATAGCTTGTCACTGCCATTTCTCAACTTTCTAATGTTATCTTCCAATTCGTTAACAGAATACCCAAAAACACACAAATATGACGCTAATTTTTTGTATTCTTTTTCTAAAAACTTCAATTTGTCTAACTCCATTTGAAGCCTTTTTAGTTGCACCTCTGTACCAGATTTTTCTATCATATACTTAAAATATTCTTGCTGCTTTTGATTTTGTTCAGGAAAATTCATAAAAATTTCTTTAACTGAAGAACTGTACATTTTAAGAAAGTTCCAATATGAATTAATGACAAAATCAGCTTCATTATCGTCTAAATAATGTAAGTCATATTTTTTTGTTTCAAGTACAGCCATAAAAATTTTGGTTTCACCACGTTTTAGAACAACATAGTTCTCTGCAGTAATTCCTGCTATTGGATACACCTTTGTTAACCGATTTATTTCAGCATTTACTTTCTTTTCTTTTCTACTTTTCTTAACTTTTTTTTCCTTAATCGCATCAAATGCCATGTTTTCCACCTACTTTGGTCTTTTTATTGGTCGATACGTTTTTCTATCTTTTAATAGGACTATTTTTGCTATTTGATACGTTTTCTTTTTCGGTATTTCACTTGGGCTTAGCAAAATATATAATGTGATAGGAAAGGCTAAAACAAAAGGAAATTCCAAATAAGAAAAAACAAATTGTTTTGATAAAGTAAAAAGAAAACCGATACCTGCGCTCCCAATAATAATAAACGCATCCTTAATATCTATTTTGTCATACTTAGTTTTAGTAATTATTTCAGCGGGTCTTATTACCATTCGACTCATTATTTATCTCTTCCTCCTTTTACTCTTTCTGCAGTTGCTTTAGATACATCGTAGACTTTTCTACTTGTACGAGCAGTTTTGCCGTCATACACTTTCTGTGCGCTTTCTGCATACGTTTGAACAGCTTTTTCTCCTAGTGTACTTGTATCTTTTTCTCTTGGTTGCATACCTTGTACTAAGTTTTCTTTAGCTTGTTGTACTGGTTTTGGCAATTGTGATCCGCCAACTCGTGGCACTTCATTAACATTTTTAGAAGCACCTTGACCACCATTTGAAAGTGCTTGTTGAGCTTTATTAGCGCCAAAATTACTCGCCATTTGTTGTTTGGCACTAGCATTTTTATTCGCTAAGCTAGATTGAGAACGATTACTTTCAGATTTCGCATTGCTAGGGCTTGATTTAGCCATTGCATTGGTAGGATTAGAATTGTTATTTCCTTGCGTTGAACCTATTGGATTTGAACTTGGATTCATGGAACTATCACTACTGTTTTTCCCTTCCAATCCATCTTTCCCAGCCATTCCAGCTGTTCCATCCAGTCCTTTATCTCCCGGTGGACCTTTTTCTCCAATATTTGGATTTGTTACATTACTATCATTTGGTTTTGAATTCGTTGGCGGTGTTTTAGTACTTCCACTCCCATTCCCTTTGCTATCAATGGAATTAATATCTGGAGCATTTAAAGGTACGCCACCGCCTTTAAATCCATCTAAAGCACCTTTCGCTGCAGCTGATCCATACAAACCTGCCTTACCAGCAAGTTTCCCTCCATTAAATGCGGTCTTAGCAGTATTTTTTGCAAGTTTCGAACCACCTTTAACAGCGTCTGAAACACCTCTAGCACCTTGCACTGTTCCAATTATTCCTCTACTAATACTAGATAAACCAGCATCAATTCCAAACAGCTGCTCTACAAAATTGGGCCCATCTACCGTTAACCAACCTCCTGCAAAAACAAGAACCATTTTTGTTACTACATTAACTGATGAGCTACCAACATATGCCGACCATAAGTCAAAGGCATTTATTAGAAACATGACTAAGTACAAGACGATAAACGAATCTCGTATCTTTATAACCATTTGCATGTTTCGTTGACTACTACCGATTCCGGTTAAGGAAACACCTTTTAGGACCATATTTAATATTCCTATTTCCATTATTATTTTTGCCGTTTTAAATAATGCGAAAAAGTATACAAGTCCCTTTGTTACAAGTTCAACTAAAATAAAGAAAGGGTGCCAGGAATACCTGAAATAGGCATCATCTGTTGCAATAAAATGAGAATCTAATTTTGCCAGCTTTTGTTCACCATTTAGTTCCCTAAGTTGAAGTTTTAATATATCTTTTCCTTTATCTGTCAAAGGTGAATCATCGAACCAAAACGTATTTCCAGTATCCACCACTTCTGATATATCTAGAATTGCTAGAGTTTTAGCTGATTTAATATCATTTGCAGGTTCTCTTGAATCCCATCCATTCCTGTCAATCGTATATACATCCGTAATATTATTCTGGAATACAATTAAACTGGAACTTTTTTGATTTGTTAGTAATGCCACTCCATTGGTAACTAGGGCTGAACAAAAATCCATTGCCCAGGGCATTACAAAAAATATTGTAATTGCGACCAATGTATTCGTGATATACTTACTTATTTCTGACTTACCTAGTACAATTATTTGAAATCCTAAAAATCCTAGAGCTAGTGCCATTAGGCCCCAAAATACAGGAACATAAGGTGCAATGAAATTCTTAACAGGTTCACTATCATAAAAATTAATTAGAGAGTAAACTTCCTTTAAACTTCCGGATAATAAATCAACTATTCCACCAATTCCCTTTAATATCATGAGACCAAAGTCTCTAGCGGCTGCAGTCCAAAATTTAGCGATTGTCAATAAATCTTCAAATTTTAATAGGTAATCAATTATTTCTTGGTTCGTTATAGCTAATATCACCAAATAATTCATCTCCTTTTTTATACAATCGGTTGAATCATTCTCAACCAAAGATCATTTAACTCAGCACGTTCTTGACTATTAAAAAAACTAGAAACTTGTTCAATAGTTTCTAGTTTGGAAAATTGATTGTATTCAGCTTCAGTAATTGATTCTTTCACTTTTTTACTCATGAATGTAAATTTATCTTCTGTAAGAACTTCATTTATTAGTGTTTCCTTCTCGTCAATTCCATCTATATCTAACATCATTTGTTCCACTGTCCTTTCAGTTAAAGACTTGTTTTTGATTCCTTTTTTCGGTTTTACAATTGATTTTGCTAAAGTTAAACTTTGTGGATATTCATCTTTATTTGACATAGGCAGTGGCATTTTTATTGCCTCATCAAATTGGAAATCTTCATGTTTTTCTGTATCATCCTCATAAGTTTCTTCAACATCGACTAATTTTTGTTTAAACTTAACAATAATTTTGTCTAACTCAATTTCCTTATGATCTTTCCCTAAATTCATTGAAGAGATAGGCGCTGGATTATCAAATCTATGAAGTAAATACTCGTACCTATGTTTCATTTGAGTTCCATCTTTATAGTTTGCAAAAATTGCAGTCGGCTTTATTCGGTTTCCCTTCAAGTCACGACGTTTCTTCGTTCTTAACATAAGCCATTCTCCTGGCTCAATTCCCCTTAATTCATTGGCATCAATTACATCTCGTTCTCCTTCACTTTCAGAATAAGATTTATCCCTACTTAATGGATCACCACTTCGAACAACTTCTATTACTGTTTTTTTACCTAATTTCCTACTAAAATATTCAGCATCTTCTTGTTCATCACTCATAATATAGTACTGATTCCCACAAGCTCCAGTAATTGCCTTACTCATTTTTTCACCGTATTTATCATCAAATTGCGCATAAGATTGCAATACAAAATGGTAAATTAATCCCCTACTTAGTCCTAAGTTAACTGCCCTACTTAACCCATCGATAGCTGGTATATTCGCAGCTTCCTCTAATAAATAGCGAACTTTACGTTTTGTTTGACTACCTTCAGATAAAGTTGCTTTTTCTGACAAAACTTCATTCAATTGAGATAAGAAAGTCGAAATAATTGTGTAATTTGAATCATTCCAATCAGGATAAACAATAAAAACCGCAACAGGTCTATCCCCAAACCCAATTTCTTCTAAATCTAAATCATTTTCAGCTGTCAATTTAGCAATAGCATCATAGGTATAGTTCTTCAATTTAGCCATTGTTCCAGTAAAAATCCCGCTCCGAGTAACTCCTTGCGAGAATTTGATTGTTCCATATTGCTTTCGGGCCACGTTTGTTACAGGTAGATTTTCAAAAAAGCTATCTAATGCGGTATATCCTTTTTCATCAGGATACGCACCTAATTCTTCTAACATACTCGTAACTGCATACATGTTTATACATTCGGTATGACCTGACGTTACTCCAATATCACAAATAGCCAGTATAAGCGCATTTAAGAGCGAAATACTGGCTTCTTCCCACATAGGTTCTTTTGAATTTGGATTGTGATACAGGCTAAAGGAAAGGCTATTAGCGAGCATTTGAGCTTTGGTAAAATCCTTCTTTATATATGCCTTTTTGACTAATTCTAATGGATTAAATCTTATCCCATTTTCTGGTTCAACTAAATTTAAACAATAAACGTCATAACCAAACCGCTCAAATTCTGCTTTTGTATTTTTTAGCAAATCACCTTTCAAGTCATTCACAATAACTGAATCTTTAACCTTCGCTCTCATAATCAAATCTAATAGCGGATAGGAAAAAGTCTCTGTTTTACCTGATTGTGTTCCCCCTATGACTAGAGAACTAGTTTTATTCGTATCGATATAAACGTAGGAAACTTCCTTTTTATTTTCACCGGTTCCTTCAATTTCAGTGACACCACAAACTGGATTTCCTGATTCACCTTCGTATTCATTATCATCAAGACGCACCTTCTTATATTGAACTGGTAATTGTTCCGGAGTCGTTAATTTTTGCGTTCCCTTTGTTCCTTTATTAATATCTTTGAAAGCCATTCTTTGTTCGTATAGTCTTTTTGGAATAAAAAATGTAAGAAACACAAAAATCAACAGATACCCAAACGGAAAAAATGGGCGCATTGTGTTTAAATTGAATAAAGTTCCATTGAACACAGGCGACCAATCAACAGAATCAGTGAATAAAAACTCTTTTCCTAAAGAAAAAATAGTCTTTAATTGTGCAAGTAAATTAAAGACTATGTTTGCTAATAAAAAGGTTCCCACATATGCTAATAAACCAAAAACAACTAAAACTATTGGCGTAGCAAGAATTTTCTTCCATTGTTTATACTCTTTATTCAATCAACTTAACCTCCTTTTTTATTGATGAGGTATTATTTTTTGAAAGGCTATCAGGTTTGGATAATTCTAATACTCTAATTTTATATCCTCGTTTTTCAAGTTCTAGCATTAGTTCTTTATCAAAAATCCCATTTGGATCATTAAAAATTATAGAAGAAGCGCTATCCTCATTCCTCTGAAGCAGCTCATCAAAAGTGGTTCTCCCTAAAGTTTCAATAATTTTTAACTGCCTTACAGTTGGGACAACCAGTCCAGATTCCCACTTCTTGATAATTGTTATATCCTCTTGGTCTACAAGTTTTCCAAATTTTTTTAGTGACAAATATCGTTTTGTTACATTGTTTTTCACTCTTATATTTTTTATTCTTTTTCCTACTTCAACTTGGAAATCAGGAATCATTGCATTCTCTCCTTAATCTATTTATTTAGACTCTTTACACGAAATCACTAATCCATTTTTTATCTTGACTTTTTTACAAAACAAATCAAAAGTAACTAGATATTCTCGACTGTCATAGATTTCTCGTACCAGTGCAATATCTTCAAACTCAATTCTATTTGTGGATTCAAAAAAGTGCCGAATGACCTCAATATCACTCGACACATCAGTTTCTTCTTTATCATGAAAAAATGGTTTATCTTTCACGACCTGCACTAGCTTCTTGCATTACAGCATTTCCTTTAGTTGCTCCCTCTCTATGATTAATTGTGACAACCGCACCTTTACTTTGAGTATTTTGTTGCTCCACAAAACTCTTAGCTTGAATTAGTTCTTCAGATAATTTTGATCCCTTTCCTTCTTCAAATATCACTGGGTAAGGAATCAAAGACTCAACTTTGGCAAATTCAGTTTCACTCATTTCCCACTCCTTAATACCATTTGAATAGGCTAATTTGCTCAATGTTTCTGAACGCTGCTCTTGAATTTGTTGTAAATCATTTAAAACCTTATAATCATAGGGAATATTTTGACTTTCTTCAAAGTCCCTATTTTGAAATTCTGCATTCAATTCAAGCTGACCATTATCAAATTCTAATTTTGCTTCTCCAAATTTAACTCTTTCAGCCAAATAGTTGATTTGAATTTCATTTAAGTTTTCGAATTTTGACTGTTGTGAATCTTGTTTAACAGGCCTCTTGTCAATTTCTACCACAGCACCATTTGTTGGTTCATTTTCAGCAGATTCTACAGGAGTATTTTTTCCAGCTGGTTTATAGCTTTCATTTGATACGTTTGCTAATAATGCAGCTTCAGTAAATTCTTTATTTATTTCAGTTTGAATTTTTTGATCCTGATTACTAATTTGTTCTAAAAATTCATACTTCTCAGATAAATCAATTGCAAATTGTTCCTTCATATCAACTAAAACATTTTTTCTAAAATCAACTTTTTCTTGAAGAGTGGAACCTTTTTCAAAAGCCATAAAAGCCTCTTTCTCTTGTCTTGTTACAGGGATAGCTAATAACATTTTTTCATACGTTGATTTTGAAAGTAACTCATTTGGATTAACGTTATTCAATACTGATTCTTTTCCATTTTTTGGTTCCTCTTTAATTACTTCTTCCTGGTTCTTTTCTTCAGAAGTGATTACTTCTTTTTCAGATGATTCAGTAAGAGAAGAATCAATTTTTTTTGATATCACTTTAAGCTTATTATTAACTCCTTCAAGCTGTTTATCTATAAACTGAGAGGTTTGTTCCTTAGCGTTCACAACGGCTCTCTCTGGCGCTGTTTTAATGATTTCTACAGTGTTTTTCAAAGAACTTCCCATATCAAATATATAATCACGAGCACGTTCTTTAAATTGAGCTTGACGTTTTCTTGGACCTAATGTTTGGCCATCTTGAGTATTTTCTTGAACCTTTATCGGTTCAGCTGTAACTGTTGCTGCAATCAATTTATCTATTTTTCCAAAATAAACATTCAAAGCATGCTCTAAATCATCTTTTGTAATTGTTTTTGATCCAACTGATTCAACAACTTTATTCACAACTTCCGATTTATTTTCATCTCTTAAATATTCAGCTTGATAATCTGCAATATTTTTCACTTTATTTTCAAGAGAAGTAGTGGAAACTCCTTTGTTATCACTATTTTTTTGTATTTCCTTCGTCTCTTTACCAGGGTTGCTGCCTTGATTAAATTGAAGAACATTTTTAGCTCCAGGAGCAACTGGATCTGGAACAACATATTTGATATCTTCCATTACTCGATTCTCTATAGCTGGAATGTAATTTTCTGGTTCTTTAATTTCTTCAACTCTCCCTAAACGAACATCAATTTTATGGGAAATTGTAATTAATCTACTATTCAATTTACGCAAAGCTGTTTTGAAAAATCCGGTTGCTACTTCTTGCCCATTCGCAATTAACTCGTCTGGTAATCGTTGTGCACGTTTTGCAGTATTAACCATTGATTTACCAAAATCTACAAGTTTAATTTTGGCTTTTTGTCTAAATGATTTATGAATATCAGACCTTTTAACAAAAGGAACCTTTTTTTCTCTGATATCTAATAGAGATTCTGAAATAAGTTCCTCAACTTTGTTGTAATGATTCTGTAAAAGCATCTGTAATTCTTCTTTTGTAATAGGAGTGATACCAATTGTTTGTTGGACCATTTCTATCGTTTCTTTTGGCAAATCCTCTTTCAAATAAGTCTCAAAGTAACCAACATCTTCTGGTAAATTATTTGCACGTTCAGCCATTTAATCCCTCCTTATATTAAAAAAACTACCACTTTGTTTATCTATCACGTTCAAAGGTTACAGTTTTACTCACCGCACCCACTTTATTAATAGGTCGCTCAATTGTTACCTCTGCACCTTTTGGATGGTTTCTTTCTAAGATTTCTTTTGCATTATTTATATGAGTTGGAAGACTTTCAAGAATTTCATATACACTAGGGGCATAAGAAGAGGGCATTGGATATGCACTATCTATAAATAAATGATTCACTTCTTTAGCATCCACTTCACTAAGTGTACGTTCAATTTTATTGGTTTTTTCCTCTTGAACAATATAAGCTTTCTCTTTTTCGACTCTACGTTTTTCAACGTTTTCAATCCCTTGTGGTTCATAAGGTTCATTGTCACTTTCTAAAATTTCATCTTGATATAAAAAATCACCAAATGATTCTTTATACTGATTTTCTAATATCAAATCATGTTCAGCACTTGCAACTTGTAAAGCACTTTCGGCTAATTCAATTTTAGATTGAATGTAAGCCAACTGTTCTTCATTAAATTCTTGTTCTGTTGACTTCTCAGTTGGCTCAACCTTTATAGGACTAGCTTTTTCATACTTCATAATTTGATAATATTCTTTTTCTAAAAAATCTTGGGTACTAGTATTACTAACTTGCAAAGCTTCAAGTGTTTCAATGTGATTAGACGTATCAATACCTTCCAAAATTTTTAATTCAGTTGCTGCGTTTATTCTCATATCAATAGAATCCCAATGGTTATGGCTTCTATCAAACGCTGTAATATCAACACGTTCGCTATATGTCAAACCTTCGTTTTTAAGGTATTTTTTATACATTTCTTTAGCTGGCATAATACAATTTCCTTTCTTAACAATCCGTTTTTTCTTTCCAATCAAATATCCATTGCACTCTCTTTGCTGATTTTGTATAACCTGTTTCTAAAGTTAAGATCCATTCTTGTATATCTTGATAATCAAATCCAAATTTTTTTATTACTCCAGGTAATTCTTCACCTTCTCTCCATGAGTACAGCAAGGGTAAAGATTGGTTTAAATGACCAAGAGAAAATAGATACTGTTTCCTCTTGCCTTTTCTTCTAACCAAATATAAATAATCAATTCCCTTAGCGTTTACTCTCTTTAAATATGCGACATTGGTAGACATCACCTCCTTCCCCCTTTATATAAAAAGGTTTGCCCCACTTTTCATTCTTTCGAATAGTGGGGCAAACCTTTTGTATTATTTTTATCTCCAAAAGTAATCATCTACTAAATGGAAAATTGTTTTATCTTCAATTCCTTCTTTATCTTCAACAATAATGTACCGGAAGGAGTGGGTTATTAAAGAATACTTCATCTTGAATTCACAGTGAATATCTTTCTTACTTAGTCTACCTTCTTTTGTAATTAGTAAGTCATTATTCAACATAGACTTATAATGACCAATCATTTCTTGCCAATCTGCTGTAATAGGATAGTATTTTAAAAAATTTTCTTGAATATTTTCAAGAGTTTTTCTGAACTCATTTTCTCTAACTCTAAAAGACATAAATGCGGTTCGTTTAAAATATTCTCTTATAAGAATATCTAACAATGTTATAACAGCAAAGGAAACACCAATAACCAAAAAAAAGGACATAATGGATTCAATTGTTTCATTTGAAACTGGGTTTAGTTTAATGTCCCAACTTCTATAAAGAGCGAAAACAATATTTAATAAGAAAGCTGAAACAGCAACTCTAGGTCTTCTTAATTTGAAAAACACCAGAACCAACATTACTGCAAACAAGAAAGAAAGAAAACTTTGAGTAATTGATAAGATTACTTTTATTTCTGATTCACTATTATATTTTGTTAACTCTTCGAATACCGCTAAAATAATGAACCAAGATAGTAACCTTATTGCTATATAAGCAATATTTTTGATTATCCACTTAAACACTACTACTGTATTTGCACCCTGTATGAGCCAAAACTTTTTATTTTTGATTAAATGATCTAATTGTTCTTTATTTTTTAAACTAAAATATAAAGTAGTACTAACAATGCCAAAAATAGCATAAATTAAACTTCTAATGATGATATACTGTGAGTCTGATTCACCAATTTTAATAAAAAATAAAACAAGTAAGATAATTGACATCAACAAACAAACAATTCCAGTCAAACCAAATACTTTTTTCCAATCTATTAATTTTTTCACTTCTTAATCCCCTTTGTCTGTTATTTCTAAATTGATTTCTTTTTTCAACAATCTTCCACCTTTAACTGGAACATGGAGAATTAGTTTATATACGCCCATTCTTGAAAATTCGATTGTGTCATATCCTTCTAACTTCGCCATTGCTGTATCAATTTTATTTTCAACTGGTGCGCCTAAAGATTTTTTTTCAACCAATTTATAATGACTTAACAACATAGGGACTGATAATTCCCAATCCTTTACAGATGTTAATTTAGAAGGACCTTCAATCT
Organism: Carnobacterium sp. FSL E2-0243; assembly: GCF_038003605.1. Lineage (NCBI taxonomy): Bacteria > Bacillati > Bacillota > Bacilli > Lactobacillales > Carnobacteriaceae > Carnobacterium > Carnobacterium sp. FSL E2-0243. The sequence continues at coordinate 50,432 of NZ_JBBOPM010000003.1, read as the reverse complement.
TAAATAAATCATTATCCATTGATTCTAATGAGGGTCTGTTTTTCTGTCCTACACATAAAATAGAAATAATTTCAGCAGTTCGAATTTCTTTGTAATACAACGTCTTAGAATCTATGGGCATAAAATGTAATACATTACTCGTAAGTAATTCTAAGCCCCCAGGGAACATATTATAATTAACTACTGTCCCAATTTTTATCCAAACCCACCCTACTTCACTTTGACCATTTCTAAAATCGATTTGATACAAATTATCAATATTCACAATAGATGACGATCTTGTATTGTCTTTTTTCCTCACTTCTAAAGAAGTTCCATAAAATTGTTTTTTTATTGATTGAGATTCACTTTCAACTTTTCTTTCCCTTTGATTTGATCTATAGAATAGAGGCTTTTCAAGGAAAGTTAAAAATACATAATTAACGGACACATCGAAAATTGAATCTTTGTTAATTGACCGCGCTGCCACCTTAAAAACATATGTGTACATATAATAGTTCATAGCTAAATATACGAGAATATAAAAAGCACTGCCTTCACTAAAGCTCCCTTTATCAACCAGTACGCTATATAATTCTGAAAAAATAAGATCCCCTAAACTAAAAGAATACAACAAAACAAGACAAATATTAATTATTGGGATTATTACATGGTCTATTTTGGCATTCTCTTTAATTTTTTCTGTAACTTTCGCCGAACTTTTACTTCGAATATAACGATTAAATAGTCCTAACAAAAGCCATGAACCATTAAAAACAATTATTAGAAATGCTGGTACAAGTGAAATTAATTGCATTAAAACCAAAAGTTCTTTCATTAATATAAACCTCCAAATTGTTATAGAAGAGTTTAGAAACTCTTCTACAACATACTTTTATTACTTACTTTCTAACTCAATTAAAGGTGCTTCCTTCTCAACAACTGTCACAATTCTAACTTGTTCAATTGTTTTTCCATGCCCATCTGTAACGATGTACGTCAATTGAAAGACACCGACTTGATCAATATTCACTTCACCTAAAATTTCAACGTGCAGCAATTCTATTGGTGTTTCTGTATCATTGAAAATGACTCCTTCCATCTCATCAAAAGAATCACCTACTTCTATTGTCACATCTTCAACTCCAGATATAGTAGGACTATCATTCACAACCGTTATCGTCCGAATTACTTCAGAGCTGCCTCCAAATGAATCTTGTACAGAATATTTAAATCTATATTCACCTGATATTTCTGAATTAAATCCGTCTAAATCATCAACTATCAATCGGTCCGTCAAAATCCCTTCTTCTCTATCCGTTACATCAACATTTTCAAGTGGGTCAAATACCGTACCTACGTGAATCGTACTATCAGAAGCGCCGTTAATGATCGGATTATCATTTAAATAGGTCACTATAATAGTTTTTTCTGTTGTTTTACCATGTTTATCAGAAACAGAATAGGTTAACGGATACGAACCAGGAACGTTTGATTGAATAGCAGCAAATTGTTCTTTATTTATCATATCTTCTGTTACTAAAATTGAGCCATCTTCCTTATCTGTTACTGAAACGCCTTCTAATGCCATTTCAATCGTAAATGATGTATGATCTAGAACATGATAGTTCTTGTCCTCAGCATGAATAACAGGAGCCTCATTTGTAACATTTACAGTTCTTGTTCTAGTTGCCGTTTTCCCATTCCCATCATCAACAAATAAGACAACTTCATACTGACCTTCTTTAGAAAAATTGACATTCGAAGATAAGATTTTCACATCATTTGTAATATTTCCTGATTCTTTATCAAATGCTCTAACTCCTTGAAGTAAGTCTATTTCAGTATCAATTTGAACATTGATTGTTGGAGAAATAATAATTGGTGCTTCATTAGTTACCGACACATTTATACTCACTGGAGTAGCGCTAAAACCATGCTTGTCTTGAACATAGTACGTAACAACATAGTTTCCTTCGTAGTCTGTTGAAACGTTCGAATCGTTCCAAATAGAGTTAGATAAATCACCATCTTCTAAATCAAAAGCAGTCACAAATTCACTCGGATTAAAATTCGAACGTACAGGTATTGTTACCTCATCTGTTAATGTAGTCAAAATTGGGCGACTATTTACAGTTACATAACTAACTTTAGGTTCTGCAGTTAACCCTTTTGAATTCGTTCCAGTTGAATAATAAATTGGGTAGGTTCCACTCGTCGATAAATCAAGTTTTGATACATCAACAATCAATTCAATATTCGAGTCGTATAAATCTGAAACACTAGCAAATTGATAAGGATCAAAGCTCCCACCCAATTCAACTAAAATTGTTGGATTATTCGTAATAATTGGCGCTTGAAATACAGGCGGTTTAATTACTGGTGGAACAATTGGATTTGTGTTGTCTCCAGGTTTTATTGTTGTAGGTTTTTCCACAGCTGTAACAGTATCTTTATTGTCCTCTGCTGCTAAAGCAAGCAGATTTAATAACTGATTCGTTGTTGTTTTAGTTGTTGGAACATTTTTGCTTAATGGTTCTTTAACATTGGAAAAAATGTCTACAATAGATTGATCTTCTGCAGCTTTTTTTTCATCTTTTGTTTTTTTATCAGAATTTTTACTCTTCGTTGTGGAATTAGATGAATCTTTCTTTAGCCTACTATTATTCGTATCATTCTTTTTAGTATCTGATTTAGTAGTATTTGTATTTGGAGCCATTAAATAATTGTACGAACCTACTCCCAAACCTAATAAGATGACTGTAGAAATACCTACAAACCATTTATTTTTTTTACTTATTTGTTCCTTTGGATTCTCGTTGTTTTCTTCACTCATTCAAATACCCCTTTCCAATTTCCTTTAACTGAACTCTCATAGCTTCAGCATTTTTTTTTGCTTCATTCTGTACTTCAGGTGACAAGTTTGGATCTGAAGAATCTTTTTCATACTTTTTCAACAAAGTCACTGCAATTTGCGCATTACTCAATGCTGCTTCTAAATCGTCATTTTTAAGCATTTCGTTCATTTTTTTGGCTTCGTCTACTTTTCCATCCTGAATGGCTTTATATGCACTAGTCAGCTTATATTCTTCCATTTGTAAGGTTAACTCTTTATTCATTAACACCTCGTTAATAATTTCAGCTTCTTCAATTTTTCCTTCTTGAATATAGGCGTATGCAAGCATTGCTTGACGTTCTTTTGATTTGGATACTACTTGATATTCAATAACCTTTTTCCATTCTTTATTTAAAAAATAATAGTCAAAAAAGGCTTCTTTACTATCAGCCCCTTCTGCAATCTCTTTTAAACCAGCTTTATTATTATCCTTCACTAATAGAGCCAAGATTTCTGATTGATTTTTAGGATAATCATTGTATGCTTTCAAATAGTTATTTTGTTCAATTAATTTTTTGTATCCATCAGATTCAACTGAACTTGAAACCTCTGAATTTGATTGACTTGCTTTAGGATCACTACTAAAAGAATTAAAAAATAAAACTGATACAGTGCTACTAAAAATTAAAATAGGAACAACAATTAAAACAATTTTCGTTGTTTTTTTTGTCATTCCTATTTTTGGCGATTTTATTTTTTTATTTTTTTGTTTAATTTCTGGTAATTCCTTATGAACAACTTCAACCTCTATCGTAGGTTTAATTGATTGCGAAACTCTTTTTTCCTTAATTTCAACTTTTTCTTGTGGTTCATCTGAATGAATAACAGAAGGTGCATTCATAAATTCATTTTCAATCTTCTTCATTAATGCCCGTTTTTCCTCTTCTGGAGTGTCAGCAAAGGTTGTAGTCAATGTGCTGTTTACTAATAAAATTAGGTTTAGAGCGGTTCCTTCACCTACTAACACCTCATCTCTAAAGAGAATAGACTCATTTTCATATATAGTGATCTCGACTGAACTAGTAAAGCCTTGTTCTTCGGCATATCTATCTAATTCAACGATTAAGGTATTAGCTTCTACTAATTGAAGTTTGTTCCTCTTATTCACTAATTTCTTTAGTTCTTTACTTGCTTTAAAAACAGCATAAATCATACAGATACCCTCCTACCAAAATACTGAATTAAGCAGTTTGCAGCCATTGGATGATTTGTTCACAACTTAATGCAACTAATAATCCAATACCTACATTTTTCATTCCATCTTGTGCTTCCTCTACTTTTCTAGTATTTTTAGTCATATATGCAATTCCATATACACCTAACTTAAATGCAGCGAATCCGCCACTAAGCAATTGGACTCCTCTGACACCAAACTTTAGAATTCCTAAAATTTTATCCATTTTTTCTCCTTCTTTCTTTACATAATATTTTAATGCGTTTGCGTTCCATTTAAATTTGAATTAGGTGTTGGCTTATTTCCATTTTTTTTATGGTTAATAAATAAATTAAGAGCTTCACTTAACGTATCTGGATTGTCATCTACAACCTCTTGATACTTATCAGCTAACCAATCATCTATATCAATATCTTTCGTTTGCAAAAACAACTGCGCTACAGCCTTTTTCTTACTTAATTCTGCTTTTGTAATCTTTGCCATTTGATACCCAACTTTCTAAAAATAATACTGAATAATTTGCTTTTTTTCTGGTTTTTTAGCTTTTTTTTTAGGAGTGGGTTTAGTTAAGTTTGGAGTCATTTTTTTAAACTCGATTCCAGCAAATTGAGTTAATTTATGAGTTTCTTCATAAAAAGCTGTTGCATCAACCTTTTTAACCCATACGTCCCTAAGTCCATACCCTTCCCAGACATAACCTAATTCTTTCAACCCATACCGATATTCGTATCCATTTAATACGCCAATATAGTAGTAAATTAGAAAATTAACCTGGTTTACATATTGAATGTAGATATCTTCTACTTTTCCAACCTTTAATAATTCATTTTTCTCAGCCTCAGCTGTTTCTAAATCAGGAAATTCTTTTTGCCATGTTTGGCTCATTGTAAAAAATTTGAAGTTACGTTTTTTTAATATCCCTCTGATTTCGTAGCTGTTCTTCACAACCACCATTCTTTTTTCTAAGTGCGGAAATACTGGTATTTCCCATGTTTCAACCTCACCATAATACGCTACTAATTGGCCGTAATCTCCTGAATCATGTTCTTCTTTGATATCGGAACGTTCTAAATACCCTAATCCAATAGCAACGATTAAAAGAGCAAAATACCGCTCATAAAACGAACTAGTGTGTTCACTCTCCCCTAAATCTTCATACTCAATATGATGGGCCAATTCATGTAAGCACGTCAGCATTGTAAATCGTGGTTCCCTGGAAAGATTAAATACTTCAATCAACCTTTCTCGTCGCTTATAATGGCCATGTTTGGAAACTAACTCTTTAGGTCTTATCCTAATGAAATAGCTTTGATAATCACGATAATTTTCAAAACTATGCGCCAGAACATAGTCTAAAGCTCCTTTAATAATTGCTTCATCTTGACTCAATTTTCCATTAACCTCCTACCTCAATTCTTCCTATTATCTACCTTAATACTTTTCACCACCTCCCTTAGTGCATAAGTAGTACTGTTTATTTAATTGGTAACTACCCATTGTATTCTTTTTGTATTTGTAGTAAATTCTCTATCAATTCAGCAAATTTCAATACTAACTCGAATTCATTTTTGTCACTTCTTTCCCCTGGTTCGTTCACAGCAACAACATAATCTTTCATTTTTGATGGATCAGATACTACAACTTCATAATGGGTAGTAGTGATTAAAACTTTTTCACCTACAATCCTCGACAGACCTTTGTACAAAGTCAAAGGTGTATCCATTAAAAGTTCATCAACTTCCATGTTATACAAGTCTTTATAGAGTTTTCGTTCATCAGGATCAGTTATCATTATTAAAGGATTAAAACTTTTAGCCGGTTGGGTTAGGTCTATTGACTGATAATGTTTCTCCATGTCTTCTCTTGTTTGAATAGAAGCACCTAAAATAATCGACCTACTTCTAGCTATCCCCATTGATTTGTAATGTTTCGCTGTATCCCAAAAGTCAGGCTCATTTGTATCATTTGAACTTATATTTACATTTGTCTTTCTTGACGATTTACTTTGTGCCTTCAGTATCCCTTCTACCAAATTTAGATAAGAAATCTCATATATTCCAACGGTTGAAACAAATTCTTCTTCATTATTTTTGTTTAAATCCTCATTATGGAAATCAATTAACATTGCTTGTTCAGGACTGTCTGCTTCAACTATTGATTCCGACCTGCATCCATCCGCCTTCTCATTTACAATAAGATATTTTTTCATTAGTCCATTTCCCTTCAACATATTTAATATAAAATCGCCCAATTAAAAAGACACCATCATCTTTTCATTTAATTGTTCCTCGAGTATTTTATGAACCAGTTCAACAATGATAGGATCTCCCTGATGGTAAAGTTTATGAACTACTTTTGAAACTGTAATTAAGTTCGTTTCTTAGTGTTACCTCATTAAAAAAATATTTAGTAATGATTGTAAAATGGTACATATTGACATACCCATACCAATTCCTCGTAGGAAAGAACTCTTAGCTTTACAACTTATTAAAACTAGTGCTAAACCCACAATTGCAAGGATTAAATTTAATGTCATTGCCAAATTAACACCTCCTAATTCATCATTTTATCAGGCTTATTTTTACTAAATTTATACTTATATTTTGCACTTACTACACTATCCAAACTAGTAATTATTTCAGTAACGTAGTTTTAAATTTAAATATTTAAAAATCTACAACCATTTTTTCATTCCACTGCTCCTCAAGTAATTTGTGAACCATTTCAACGATAATTGGATCTCCCTGGTGATATAGCTTATGAACTTCTTTAGATACTGTAATTAAGTTCGTTTCATGGTCGGTACCACCTTTTGAAACAAAAACTAAATGATGAATTGCTAAATTTCCATTTGAACAGGGAAGTCGTAACCCAAATTTATTTGTTTGGGGTACATGGAACATAGAAACGAAATAGTGCGGTAGCACAAAAGTAAAAACACAAGAAACGTTGATTTAACGCTGTTCTCGTGTTTTTCTCTTTTTCTATTCGAAGTGATTCGCTGGAACAGTCATACGAAATAGTGCGGTAGCATGCAAAACCCGAACATTGCTAGAATTCTTCTACATTCAATGGACGTAACTTACCGTTGGATAATTCAGCTTCGTATCTAAACGTATACTTACCAACAAAATTGATGTGATCACTAATTAGTGGAGATTGCCTGCGTATCATTTCTTCGGAACAGTCGAATCCTTCAGCTTTCATTTGTTCAAATACTTTTTCTAAATACAGTGAGTTCCAATATATGATGGCATTAGTAACTAATCCTAATGCATTGAGCTGCTCTTCCATCCCATCATAATAAGTCTGGTAGAGTTTTCCTTTTCGTCCATAAAAAATATTACGGCATAAGGCATGCCGAGCTTCCCCCTTATTCAATTGTTCTAAAATTTGCCGTGCATATATTTCGTCAGAAATATAACGAAGCTGATGTTTCGTCTTATAAACTTTTCCATACTCAGTTATTGCTTTTCCTAAAGGCGTGGGTTGCCCATTCCGTTGAAGAGATTTCGTTAATTCTGTTGCATTCACTTTTCCAGATTTCAACGAACCTGCAACCCTAAGAATGTCCTCCCAATGGGTATAAATCAGTTCCATATTAATTGAATTTTGAGACAACGTATCAAGTTCCCCGTAGTGAGCGTTAGCGTCGATTCGCCAAAGTTTGGTTCCTTTATCATTGGCAATTCTTGGACTAAATTGAAACCCTAATAAGCCAAAGAGACCAAAAATCATATCGCTATAACCAGCTGTATCAGTCATGATCTGATTAGGAGTTAATTCGCTGGGTTGATTGAGGAATCCTTCTAGAAGGTAAAGCGAATCTCGCAGTGTCCCTGAAACGACCATTCCGTGGAACCCTATATATTGATCAGAGACAAAATTGTAGAATGTGATCCCACGACCACGGCCAAAATATTTTGGATTACTTCTAGAATATAGGGAACGTTGTGGTGTGATATAACGAATACCGTCAGCTGAAGCCATATGCCCATCACCCCATATCTTAGAGGTGGCAAGTTTCCTGTGTGCATGTATTATTTTTTGATTAGCTCCTGAAAGTGTATCCACTCGAATATAATGATGATTGACATAGACAAGACGATCATACTTTAAAGAATCAAATCCTTCTTTTGAAACCGGGGAAAAACCAATATTGCAGGACTCTGATAAAAGAACTGCTAATAAACTAATATCCAAGTCTTTCATTTTGGTGTCCTTGTCACTTAAGTGGTTAAATGATTGAGTAAGATTTAACTGTTGGTTTACTTCCAATAACAAATCTGACAAATCAATTTTAGGAAGTAACTGCTGAATGCGACGTCTAAAAGACTTATCTTCCTTTTTTTCATATGTCTTTTTAAGTCTAGAGACAACCAGGCGATCTGCATTTTCTATTCTGGCCATTTTAGAAGTAGGCCAACGATTTAGCGCTTCTTTATAAGACAGTTCCAAATCGTTCTTTAACCATAAAGACATTTCATTTGCTGAAGAAGGAAGATCTAGTTGTTCTAATAAAACGTATTTTTGTTGAACCCAAGCTTTCTCATCAATCAAGCAATCCATAGGATTGTTATATAAGACACTCTGAGGAATATAAATATCATGGCGTTTTAAAGATTGAATTAACAATTCGACAGCTGCAATCAATACACATTTATTAGTTTGTTCAGGGTATTCATGAATGTAATAAATCCATTTCTTTGGAAGAGTATGTTTAATAGCTCCAAACATTTTGTAAGTAATCGGCTTAGGAAATCTATTATTAATGAAGGTCCAGAGTTCCTTACAGTTGTTACCGTAGTCATTGCTGTCAAATGTTAGTGTAGTTAAAATATCCGGAATAAATTTTCTGAACTTTCGATAAGTGTTCAGAAGTTCAGAAATGGCTATTGGTTCACGATCATTTTTAACCAATAGCCGAACTTGCGATACAGCTTCGGTAACATTTTCCTCAGAATATTTTTCTAAGATACGATCGCGAAGGGATAGTTCATTAGTATCAGAATGACTGGACATTACTAAATCTACAATATCTGAAAGTGTCGATGCGGCTCGATCTAGATCTTTTATGGTACGAAGACGTTCTTTAGATTCCTTATTTTTGGCGCGTCTAAAAACAGTTTCAAAAAAATTAGATAGTGCTAAAATTTGTTCATCCATAGCCTTACGTTTGTATATGAAAATAAATGCCACTAACAACGCCAGTTTTTTCTGTTCACTCATTCGTTGAATTAATTGAGCTTTAGCTTTAAATGCATAATTTGCAAGAACTTTTATTTTCCCTTCAGGAATAGATTCCATCTTCCATTTTTCAGTAGAGAAAGCTTGAAATTGCTTTAGTCGGTCAAAACCTCTGGCTATTTCTTTATGACTATCGTCAGCTAACGGGGTTCTCAAAATGTCCATTTTGATTATTGCCCCATAAACTGGAGTTCCAATTAATTCTAAAAGATTGAGAAGCCGCTTTCTCTCATCTTCAGTTGGAACCAAAGACAATTGTCGGTATAAATGCTCTTCAGCTTTTTCAATTGCACTAGCAACAAAACGAGAAAAAGTAGTAATTCCAGGTAAAACAATCTTTTCATCCAGACATTTTTTTAGAAGCATATCAAACAACATATCTGAAGATTCTGTTGTATACAGCGCTCTATTTAAAAGCCAGTTAGCTAGGTATGTTTCTATTTCCGGTTGGTTGAAATCTTGATATCCATAATGTGATTTTATCAATTTTGTGTGCTGATACCTGGTCTGTCTCCTGCTATAGTAGATAATTTCTCCAGGATCAATATTTAGTTGAGTTGCTACATAACTCAATACATTTTGGGGAATATTGGTAAGATCTAATATAAAAGTTCCTAAAAAACGTAGTGAGACTAACTGTAGTGCAAAACCTAATCTAGTAGCTGGTCGTCGTATAGTCTCCATCAATTCTAAATCTTTTTCATGCAAATAAAAAAATTGGTTTAATTGTTCTGTACTAGGTTCTCCTAAATAAATGCCAAATGCTTTTTTGTTACTTTTGATTTCATCCATTTAAACCCTCCATGAAGTAAATTTTAAGTCTACTTAAAATTTATTTTTAAAAATGCTATGATAGCAGTAAAACTACAAGTAAATTTTACATGTAAATTATATCACTTTTAAAAAGGAGTTTTTTATGGGAAAAATTGGCTATATTCGAGTATCTTCACAAGATCAAAATTTGGATCGACAATTGGCAATGATGGAAGGACTTAACATTGATAAATTATTCCAAGAAAAAGCCAGTGGTAAAGATACTGAGCGTCCTGAGTTTCAAAAATTACTAAATTATATCCGTGAAGGTGATTGCGTCATCGTTACATCACTAGATCGTTTAGGAAGAGATTATGAAGATATAAAAAATACAGTTGCTTTTATGAAACAGAAAAAAGTAGCGTTAAAAATATTAGATGCACAGTTTTTAGATTTTAATACTGGAAATGAACTCCTGGATACCGCTATGTTCGATATGTTTTTATCACTGCTAAGTTATATTGCACAAAACGAGCGTGAGAAAATTCGTGAACGTCAGCGGCAAGGAGTATTATTGGCTCAAAAAGCCGGCCGATATAAGGGACGACCAATCGAGTATTCTATTAACTCAACAGATCCGCAAAAACGCTTAGTTTTTAAAACCGTGGTGGACATGTTAAAGCAAGGCATTCCAGTTGCAGAGATTGCAAAAGAAAACGGGATCTCTCGACCAACTATTTATAAAATAAAGAAAGCGAATGATTTGTAGAAATATACTACATTCATTCGCTTTTCTACCGCACTATTTCGTTTCTATGTTCCATGTACCCCTATTACTACTTAGATTTTTTAACCTACGAAAAAGCTTTTAATTTAATGAAGTTAGGCAAAAAAGAGGAATCAATAAGATTTTATTTACATGCGTTGGCATTTGCAGATTTCAATGATAATCAAGTTATTGTAGATATAATCAGAAAAGATGTAAAAGATTTTGGTATTGAAGTTTATTTCGGAGGTTTGATAAATGACTTATAATTTTAGGAATGATAAAAGAACAGAAACAGACTACGGTATATTATTTTCAGTAATGGAACGGATGTATGGTAACGGAGAAAAACTATTTACTGATGAAAAAGCATATAATAAATATGCAAATCAGTGGAAAACAAAATTAGAGTCTTTAGATACTAACTTTATTTTTGAAGAAGTAAAAAATGAAAGAGAAATATTTTTGAAAGACAATGGATATGAAGCTGAACTATATTACTGTGAACTTTATTTTGACAAATTTTATTTTTCAGTAAATATGGATGTTGAAAAAATCTTGATGGATTTAAAAAATACAAAATTCTTAACTGGTAAACTAAATTTAAATACTTTGGCAAATTATGGAATATTAAATGTACCAGCGGAATTTAATATTCCTACAGTAATGATAAAAGATACGCCAATAATTATAACCGAATTTATCAGTGGAGATTATTTATATTTAATTATAGATGGAAATCATAGAATTAAGTATTGGAAGAAAAATAACATTGAAGAAGTCGAATATCTCTTTTTGAAACAAGAGGACATGGTTAGAAATAATTATTTTGTCAGTGAGTTGGATAAATATTTATATCTACTAAATAATGAGTTACTAAACTTAATGGAATTAAGAATGCGTGGGTTCAGTGAAATAAGGTTACTCAATAATTCATTTATTAGAACAGATCAAATATTAAAAATAGAAAATTTTTATGATAAAGTCACTGGTGAGCCTATTAAAGAAAAAAAGTCTTTTCTTAAAGCAATTGCTAATTCGATAGCTAACAGATAAAAATGATAAAGTGATCTTTTAGTACTTTTTAATAAAGTGTTGAAAAGTTCACTTTTTGTTATTTTTTATTCTCTTCAGGAAGATCCAAAATACCTGGAGTCGACGTGCAGCAATTGTTAATAAAAGCTGTTAAATCAACGATTAAAATTGAGTTGACGTTACAAAGAGGTAAAAGTCTATTATAAGTGAAACTTAAACAATGTAAAAAAATGTTATTTAATAGAAGGGAACAGATTGCCTATCCTTGCTAACCTTTATTAAAGGTGGTATTATTATCACTATAGTGATAATAATCTTACATCAAAGGAGGTCTACAAGGAAATGAGAGACCGTTACACTCCTGGCGAACCGCCAATAAAAATAATGATTAAACGTAACCTAGCAATGACGATAAGTGACTTTTCAATAAAAACAGGCATAGGACAGTCTACAATCTCAATGTGGATTAAGCGAGAGGTTCAAGTACAGAACTTGCCTATGTATTTTATTTCTAGCATATCAGACGTCAGTAACAAAACTTCAGACCAGGTTTATCATGAATTACTTAGACTTCAGGCTGAATATGAAATCAGCAAATCAGCACACAATAAATTTAATGAACCTGACAGCATAGACTTATATAAAAATGCGTCTATTGAAGCTGAAACAATTGTAAATGACGCTAAAGGCAATAAAAATGCGTCACAGCTTATCCTACCAGCGTCACGTAAAATAGCTTCAGCTTACGATAAAAAACGATCTGATAGATTTATGGAGACACTAATTCCAATATATGCTGAATTAAAGCGCCCTATGCCTGCGTGGATTACTTCTATTTATAAAGAAGATGAACAATTCAACGAAATCGCACAAGGCTTCATTCAATGCTTATCCCAATTAAAGTAAAATATTAAAAAAATTGACAAGGACACTCACCAAAGTTGTACTTTTCAATAGCAAAAAGTACTAAAACATGTTACAATGTACTAGAAGAGAGATAATTCATATAATGCCAAATACCAACAACGGGGCTGTTGTTGGTATTTTTTTACGTTCAATTAAGATTAACGAGCAGGCTTACTGTCATTCATTATCGTTGCGATCAAGCCATTTGCAGATGTAATGGGCTGTTACTTCTGCCAGAATCGCAATGCAAAACTCTAAGAGATAAAACATATAATGCCCCCTTTCTTACTGATGATTTCAGCTTAAAAAAGTGACAGCTCCTTATTATACCAAAAAACAAACCTAAATAGCAGACCTTAAAGAAAAAAGAAGTCGGCAGAAAGTGGCTCCCTTCGCTACCCTCACTCGCTGGCAAGTGCAAAATATTTCATGATAATATAGCTATATGATGATTTATATATATGATAGTTTTAAATAGGTTAATAAAAGGACCACAAGATAAATTTATCTTGTGGTCCTTTTTAAACTTAATCATTCCTAATTGAATTTTATGGTTTTTTAAATAGCTATATCATCATATATCTATTTATGATGATTATCATATAGAAGAAAGTGTTTTAAAAGCTCTCTTTTTATCATTATCTAAAGCATTCTCTACATAATAGTCTATTAAAGTTTCTACCATTTCATACCCAAATTTATGGTCCGTAAGTTTTATTAATAGATCAAGTTCATTTTTTGTATCTTGTGATAGCTTTAAATTTGCGTTTTGATTTTTTACTGTTGCTTTCTTATCAGCTCTAACAAATTTTTCAACCTGTTCAGTTTTAATAACAGATTGTACTTTTGGTTCAATCTGATTATTTTTAATTAATGATGATGGTCTTTTCTTTTTATTTAATTCATTAGTATTAGTCATTTATTTTTAGACTCCTTCAAAAAAGTTTATTCGTTCTATTAATTCGTCAGAAACCAAATTGTATAATTCCATAACCTTTAAATCATGTCTATCAAATTCAGTGATTCCTGTATTATCAAATCTTTTTAGTCTTGCCATATTTGGTATTTTATTGTTAAATATATTTTCTTCACCAAAAGCTTCACCAGCATTCTCTAATACAAACTGATCTAAAGAAGCATTGTTATCCATTAATACTGGTAATACACCACAAATCTCAAAATTTCCATTATGAATATTAGAGAGTTTTTGCAAATCTCCTAAATATTGTATTGCTCCGTCTAATGAAAGTTCTTGTGTTTGTAAAACTATTAACACATAATTGGAAGCCATAACCGCACTATCAGTAATGTAACTTTTAGTAGGCGGTACATCAATGAAAATATAATCATAATTTTCCTTTAATGGATTTAGTAAATTGTCAAAGTGTGTAATTTTTTGTTGAGTGATTTCAAAATAATTTTCGTCACCCTCTTCAACCACACCATACAGTTTATCAAGAAAAGTAGTATAGTTTGCAAAATCAATATAAGAAGGTAATAAATAAAGATTTTCAATAATTTCTGTTTCTATATTAGTAATATCATTTTCTCTTACTGCTGTCATTAAAGTTTTATCAAAACTAAAAATTTCTTCTGAATGAAGTTTTTTTGTTCGTAACAAGACTGTTGTTGCATTGCCTTGTGGGTCTAAATCAACGACTAAAGTTTTATACCCTTTTTTTGCTAACTGGTAAGCATTTAATATATTATTTTTTGTCTTGCCTACTCCACCTTTATAGTTCCCAACACAAATTGTTATAGCCATTATGTTCCTCCTTAAATATTTCTATATAGCTATATTATCATATTATCATATTTGAGTAAAGCTAAATATGATAATATAGCTATTTGATAATATGATGGATTTAACCAAAGATAACTTCAAACGTCCATTTAAAAACATTTCTATCTTATCAGCTATCTTCTAGACAAACATTATCATATAGAGAAATTTACCTTTATATCTATCATCATATATAGAAATATAGCTATATGATGATATGATAACATAGAAAAATGATTGTTTACAAAAAAATATTTGTAGGTTATTCTATCATGGAGAGATTCTCTATCGAAAAAATGGAATTAAAATTATAAAGCTAAAAGGAGAACAAAAATGACATTTAAATATATAACTACAAAAGAAACAAAAGGGGCGATAGTATGACTGATAACAGATTACCTACAGAAAACCTTCCTGATATTCTTGAAATCGAAGGGGTCAACGCTAAAGGATATGGAATTATGCCTAAACTTGTAATGCAAGATTCCAGATTAACAATCGAAGCTAAAGCAATTTATGCATATATTGTAAGTTTTGCTGGTGCAGGTTCTAGCGCTTTTCCAAGCTTAAAAAAAATACTTTCAGAACTAAATATCAGTGAAAATAGATTTTACAAGCACAGAAAACTATTAATCAATCACAACTTTTTAACTGTAAAACAAGTAAAAAACGCTAAAGGTATGATTATTAAAAATGTGTACACTCTTGTTTCAAATCCTCAACAATCAAAAGAAATTGACCAAGTCAATTCTCTTAGTGAACAACAGCATGGGGGTACCCTTCAAAACGAAGGAGGGGGTATCCCACAAAATGAAGGAGGGGGTACCCTTCAAAATGAAGGACATATAATTAACAATACTAAAATTAACAGTTTAAAATTAACAAATACAAACATAGATACAAAAACCGATACGGAAAAGCAGAAAAAACAACAACTTGAATTGTTGACACAATTTGCAAAAACTCAAAGAGACCAACTATTTTTGTCTGAAGACATTTTGGAATTAATTGGATTGTTCAGTGCTACGACTAAAGAAGCTGAAAATACAATTGGACTTATACTACGAGCTAAGAAGAAAGCTCAAAATGATTACAATACAATATTGCTAGTAGATTCAAGTGATGCCTGGCAAGAAGACATTGAACAGACTTTAAGGCGCTTATATCATAAAATCAAAACAGATGACAAAATAAAACAAATTGAAAGTTATATGTTCAAAGCTTTGTATACAACATTTGAAAATATGGTTCTTGAAAAAAACGCACTAAATACTAGTGTAAATTCTGATAATCTAAAAGTTCCAATACACAATTATCTACAAAATGAATAGGTTTTTAATAGCAAAAAAAGACAATACTAAGAATGTATTGTCTTAAGAACTAGTCAGACGACGGATTTATCAATCTGTTTTTAATCATTGGCATTTTGATCTCTGGTAAAAGAGTAATGGTTTTATTACTAAATTTTTCTAATTCAGCAACTAATGATTCATAGTGTAAATTATCACCTAAATCTTTAGCTATGTTAGCGTAATAAAAGGCTTTTGAATTATATATGGGATTTCCAGTTTCTGAAAAGAGACTAAGTTGTTCTAAATAAAATATTTGTAATTTACACAAATAATCGGAATTAGCTAGCGGTTCTTTTCTAACTTCGTTTAAATAATATTTAGTTTTGATATGCCAGTCATATTTTATTGTTTGAGTTAAAATATTGTTATAAGCCTGAATAACCACTTGATTAAATTCATCATTCCTAATTTCAGGTAACTTAACAGGGAATAAATGAGAATAAAGCATTTCAATTATTTCAAATGGAATCAGTGTTGTTAAGTTACCTAGAATTTTATAGTCTGTAAGTGAATGAATTGACTTTGAAAGCAATTGATCCTGAATGTCACTTATTTCTAAATCGGTAAGAGGTGCAATGAAATCCGAATCTTCAAACCTGCTTTTAAATACCAAATATAAATTTAATACCCATTGATTTGATTTTTTTTCATTTGATAATTTTTTTTCAAAATTAATCCACTCATTTTTACAGACAGTTTCACTAGTCTGTAACAGTCTAATAAACTCATTTTTTAAATTATGATAAGTATGTTCAAAATTGTTTTTCAGCATATGATTAAGTTCAGATAGTTCAAAACCTAATCTATTAAAAAGTTGAGTTAATATTTCTAACGTTGGTGATATTTGATTATTTTCAATCTTTGCAAGTGTTTTTCTAGTGACGATGTTATCAGCAAGGTCATCTTGCGTCATATTATTACTTATGCGAACTTCTTTAATAAATAGTCCAATATCTATAATAGTTCCCCCTTTTTTGAAATCCCTACTACAATTATACTATATTGTCAATGCAATGGGTACATGTTACCCATGAAAATGCGATTTTATTATAAAAAAGGTGTTTTTTATCGAAATATGAGAAAATATTAGGAAATTGTGGGTAAGAAGTACCCATTGCCTTTTAAAATATCTGTATTTATATTATTATAAAGTAGAATAATAAATATGTAAGAAGTAAATAAAATATGGAGGTGAAAAATATGGAGAGATTTATTAGTGCGTTTGCACATGTTAATATTTGGACAGTTGTTTTACCGTGGTTATAAATCAATTAATTAGTTGACCGATTTAAATACTAATGGTATGCTTTGTACAACGAGTTTAAACAAACAAAAAAAAAGAAGAGCCTAGCTACTTTTCCGAACTGCTCCTCCAGGGCTACCAACCCTAGGATCAGCACAGTACGAAATTTAACTAGTTTTTCTAAACAGACGACGTTTAGAATGGCTCTCCTATTGTGACTATTGTTCATAGCCACGAATATTAGTATAACAAATTTAGTCAGTTTTTCCTATTGAATTGTTGCAATTCCTCATAAAAGTGTTTATTTGATTTTATGATTACTGCAAAAAATTCAGAAAAATTCTAAATTTTTACTCACTATTTGTGCTGTGTATATTAGTTTTAAGAGGGGACTATCACTAACAATTCTGTTGTTGTGATAGTCCCCTCTTTTTGTTTGTTTGCTCGTTACTAATTTAAACTAAGAAAGGAGGCTTTAAAATGACGCTGATTAATTATAATACTAAAACACACCGAGAAGTATTTGGAAAGCAGTTAACAGTTGAGGATATTTCAAAAATTGGTTGCACATACTATTTATTTGATAAAACCGAATATGTGTATGTTGGTAGGGGGTTTGCTTATAATCCTGAAGCAGGTGAAAAGTCAGTTGCTTTAATCTATGAGAACTTTAAAAACGTACGAAAAAATAACGAAATCATAGCAAAGAGAAAAGAAAAAGGTCGAAAGTTAGTTGCTGTAAGATTTGTGAGAAAGAAAAAGCGTAAGACTGTTAAAGCATAATAGATATAAAACTGATTTTGTGATTTGCGGTTGAACTCGCAAAAATGCCCTTTGACAATTACATAAAGCAAATTTCCTACTGCATTTCAATAACTGTTTAGAAATGTTACTACTGAACGCTGGTAGGGTAGAAGGCGACTAGTTCGCAAGTCAACAGAGGTCTATAAAATTTAATGCAGGTTGCCAGGAAGAAGCCACAAACTGGATTTAATACGTTGAACCAATTGAGTAGGAGTTACACAAAACACTATTCAAACTGTTGGTGCATAAAGGTTCGTAGTATTGCCACAAACTACGAAATAGACCAAAAAAAAATTAATAAATAATACTAGAGTTCAATGTAAATCACAGAATCAGTTAAAAAATAAAAGGTTAATGGAGGGAGCAATTACAAATGAGGGTAGAGGATCATTGGGAAGATAAAACAACATTTTTTGTTTCATTTTTAACAACTGATAAAAAAATAATTAACAAATCAATTGTTTTGGATTTTGGAACAAGTGAAGAAAAAGCTAAGCAAATTGTACTATCAGCATTCAATAGAGTGCAAAAGGTTTTATCTTGTGAAGAAGTTGAAGATTTATTGTCTTATAAAAATAATTGTCAAATGGTATAATAGTTTTGACAAACTATTTTTTCTTGAATTAAATACATTATACAAGGAGCGTTTGTTATGGGCGTAGCAATAGTGGATAAAAATTTTATTTTAAAGTTTGTTGATGGAAATGGAAAAATAATTGAATATTTAGATAAAGATGTTTCTTATCAAGTGACTTTTAAAGAAGCCTATTATCTAGCTTTGAAACCTGGGGAATACGAGAATAGTATTCCTGATTTTATCAAATTTAAAAACTAAAGGAGAATGAAAAATGAAAAAGAAAAAATTAATTATGTTGGTTAGCGCAGGTGTTTTAGCAATTGGAATTGTTGGTGGCGGTGTTTATGTTGCACAAGCAAACAGCGCAGTTAAAACTGAAGAGAAGAAAAATGAAGCAGATAAGGAACTTGAAAAAAGTGTTGATGGCTATTTAGCTACTATATACACTGATAAGACGTACACAGACGTTAAAGACAATGTCGAACAAAAGACTATTGATGACGCAAAACGCTTTACAGCTAATAAGTTAGGTCGTGAAATGAATAAAGCAACGAGGAAAAAGCTTTATGAATTAGTAACAGCACCTCAAATGGTTTACGTCAAGAATACTATTGCTGGCATGTATGAGAGTGAAGGCGTAGCAAAATCAACACTAAATGAAAAAGATTTTGATAAATTAAATGATCTAATTAAACAATTGCAAGATAAAAAGGAAGTCTTTGCAAAAAAAGAGACTGAAAAGTTGAATGTTGCTAAAGCAAGTTTTAAACAAGCTAAAGATGTTGAGAACCAAGTTAACAGCTTTTTCGATAAAGAGACTGTTAAAGATGATGTGACGAGAGAAGCGTATCAAACGGCTTTAGATAATGTTACCGCACTTAAACAAGTAACATTAAAAGAATCACTAACCGCAAAACTAGTTCTTGTCGATACAAAATTATCTGAAAAAGAGCAAGCGGTAGTTGCTGAAGAACAAGCAGTGCAGGCACAACAAGAAGTTCAAGCTAAAGCGGAACAAGAAAAAGCTAGCGCAGCAACTAATAATTCAAATGTACAAAATGGTGACAACTCTTCAAATGCAGGCTATACGGACAATAGTTCTAGTAATAGCACGCCACCAACTGGCGGTTCTCAAGGGAATAACAGCAACAGTGGAGCTACACAACAACCATCAGCACCAGCGCCTGTCCAACCGTCAAATCCCTCACCTGGTACTACATGGAATGGAACACCTAATGGTGAAGGCGGAGTCATCAATGGTCAAAATAATGATAATGGTACAGGAACCCATAACGAATGGGAAGGTGGAGATTGGGATTACAATTAAAAATTTAAATAAAAAAGACGACATCAAAAATTGATGTCGTCTTTTTTTATTGCCTAGAAAGTGAGGATTAATATGCAAATACGAGCACCAACAATTAAATAAATGTAAAAACAGAAACAGTGAAGACTAAAAAATAAAAACATGGGGTGTACTAATGAAAAAATCAAAAACAATCCAAAATTTATGGGTTAAATTAACAGTAGTATTTATGTTAGCGAATGTATTTATACCAAGTATGACGGTACTTGCAGACCAAGCAAGCTCTAATTCAAATCAAGCTACTACTGAACAAGTAGAAGGAAGAAACGTCGATTCTTCAGTAGTTGAAACTGAAAAAAATAATGATACACAAATTTCTAGTGAAATAGAAGATCCAATCGATCAAAATAAAATAAATGAAACTACCATTGGGGAAAGCCAAAATTCTAATGATAGTCCAACTTTACCAGTTGAAGTACCAGTTTTTGAAACAATTGAACCAAGTGCAAAAATGATTACTTTTAATGAAAATGGAACACCATTACTAGATGGAGAAGCATTTTATAAAACAGAAGAACAAATTACAAATGAAGATTTGCAAGAATTAATGATTCAAGGAAATGCTAATGGCGGATATGCTCGCATGATGAGAGCAGGCGTAACAATTGAATATTTAGGTCAAGTAATCTATGGATATAATATTGTAGGACACTTTAAAGTGAATGGCGAAGACGCTTTTTGTATTGAACACGCAAAACCAACTCCACCATCGGGCACTCCTGCCGAGGAAGCACCATATGACGATGCAAATATTGCTAAAACACTTTATTATGGTTGGAATGGTGCTGAAAATATTTTTACAGATTTTGCACAAGGATATACAGCTACTAGTTTAGTTTTAAGCTACTTTTACACTGGTGTAGCTTCAGGAATCAATACACCAGAAGCAGAAGCACTTTTAAATAAAGTAGCAACAAATAGCTTACCTGACCCCTCTGCTAGTTTTTCAACAGTTAACCCTGTTGTTTCAGTAGTAAATGGTGAACAAAGAACCGAAAATATTAAATTAAATGGTGATTCAAGAAACATTTTCAAATTAAATATACCAGCAGGAATGACTTTTCATTTAGTTGGTGGTGGGACATTAACGAATGGAACAGTTGATATTAAAGGCGGAGATACTTTCTACCTAACAGCCGACATGAAATACACAAATAACTTTGCTTCAGGAGCTATGCAAGGTTCAATGAGAAAATGGCAACCGATTTTAACAAAACCTTCAGATGGAAATTTGCAAACATTAGGACGTGGCAAATGGTATATTGATCCACAAAATACATTAAGTTTTTCTGCTAAATTTTTTGCACGTACTGGTAATGCAGAGTTCTTAAAAGTATCAGAAGAAACAAATTTACCAATTGCAGGTGTTAAATATGCAGTTACTATCAACGGTGAAGTAACAGAAGCAACAACAGATTCAAACGGACAATTTAGTTTTAAAGATATTTTACATGATACTGTAATCAAGGTGAAAGAAACATCAAACCCACCAGGTTATGTTTTAGATACTAAAGAGTACACTCTTACAATTGTCGCAGGAGAAACACAAAAATTAACTCTTTCAAATACGATTCAAAAAGGAAAAGTTAAAGGATTAAAACAAATTGAAGTTTTCAATCCCGAAGAAACAGAAGCACAAAACAAACCAGTTCATGATACACACCCAGGAGCAAATATTATCTTTGATATTGTAGCCTTAACAGATATTACACTACCTGATTTATCAACTGTAGCAGAAACTAAAGGAACAATTGTAGATACAGTTACAACAAATGCTAAAGGTGAATTTAGCTCTAATGTTGAACTTTATATTGGCGCACAAAATAAATATCAATTAGTAGAACGCAACGTACCAGCTAATTATCGCCAACCAAGTGACGTTCAAACAACGTTTGCAATTCCTTACGGAGGAAACACAGAAAAACTAATTACTTTTGATCTAGGAACAATTGATAACCTATTAAAAACAGGTGAGTGGGACTTTAATAAATTAAACGAAATTACTCAAACTGGCTTAGAAGGAGCGGTTTTCTTAGTTGAAGGAATTTCAACTCATAACAAAGATGTGAGCTATGTATTTACTTCTTCTGAATTAGGAAATGTGTTTAAATTACCAGCAGGTAATTATAAAGTAACAGAAATTAAATTCCCTGATGGATTCGGACAAAGTAATGGTGAAAGTGAAGTTAAAATTATTACCATTAAAGATGGAGAAACAACAACAACCGATTGGAACAACGCTCCAATCATAGAGAAAGAAAAAACTCCAAAAATGGGTACACAAGCCTATGCTGAAAATGGCGGAAAAGATTTTGATCCTGATGTCGACAATAAATTATACGACAAAATCAGCAATGAAGACTATGATAATGATACAAAATTCTTTGTCACTAAAGTAATTGGTGAAAAAACTGGAACCATTTACTATGAAGCCAAAGGTGAAAAAACACTTGATGAAAATGGAATCGTTGTGATTGAAACATTTATTCCAGCTGGCACAATTAAAAAAGAAAATGTTTACTTCTATGAAGAAGCATATGACAGTGAAGAATCTTTTGAAAAAGGGGAAAAACCTTACACTGAACATGATGGTAAAAATGATTACGGACAAACTTTATTTTATAAAGAAAAACCAGTGGTACCAACTATCCCTGAAACACCAGTAGTACCATCAATTCCAGCACCAACTCCAACACCAGTACCAACAAAAGTAGTTAAAACAGTGGCACCAAGACAAATTGTTAAAGCTGTATTGCCACAAACAGGCGAAGAAGTAAGTAGCTTTGCACTTATTGGCTTATTAATTATTGGTTTAGTTGCTGTTGGATTCGCAGTTAGAAATAATCGTATGAAAAAAGAAAAAAATAAATTGATGGAAAAAGTTGCACTTTATGGGTTTGGCGGAGAACAAAGTATTTTCTCTGAAACTGAAGATCAAGTGGAATGTGAAGTTGCTACTTTACTCGTTGAGGGAATTATTGAGACTGGTAGTAAAATAGGTTTAGAAAATGAAAAAGCTATACGGTTGCTAGAAAAAGTAGAATTAGCTTATTTAACTAATACAGCTGAAAATAGTGGCTTACAGCCAGTTGAACAGCTTTAATTGAATAGAAAATAACGGATAAAGCGTATATATTTTATACGCTTTTTTCTTTTTAGAAACGAGGGGGATAGTATGACCGAACTTTATTTAAATGCCAGAGACGTAAAACTTGAATTTAGAAGTAATACTTTAAGAAAAATTCATTTAAAAACAAACAAGGTAATTGAAATGATTGGCAATAATCTATTAACTGAAGAAAACACAAAAAATATTACAACTATTTGTTTAGTAAAGGGCAAAGAAACAGTAAAAATTGATATACAGTCTATACGATTAGATTTTCGACTGAAAGCGAATGACGGAAAGCTTGCAAAATTCGTCGTTACGTCAACATGGACAAGGCTTGATATTCAACAAGGCTTACAGAATAAAAAATAAAAATCAGGAAAGAGTGTGAAAAAATGATAGTAAATGTTATCAGTTCATTGTTACTTTTTTGTGTTGGGATTGGCGCTGGTTATCAAGTAGCAAATTTGGGAACAATCCAATCAATGAGAGAAAGAAAAGCGATAAAAAATTTTTTTAATTGTGCGTCAAATGATTTTACTTATTTTTATGAAGATGTTGACGACTTTTATATCGTCTCATTAAAAAGCGAAGAGTATCGAGTGAAATTTTCTTTAAGCAGACCGACTCAAATTGTTTATTCTGTAAAACTAGAATCAAATTAGAACAAATAATTATAAAAATTACAAATAGAGAAAGAAGGTGGAAAAATGACCGTCTTTTTTATTTTTGATCAGATTGAAAATATGGAAGTACCAACAGGAAAACCAATTCAAATTGAAAAGGCGTTACAAATTCTAAATCGGCAAAATGACCGCTGTTTAAATGAAGAGTGGAAAGCGTCATGTGCTTACTCTATCCAGCTTAATGACGGAGTTATATATTCATCTAGCTTAAAGTTTCCTTATGAAAGCTTTTCTCTTTACACAATTATTGAATCTGAAATGAAAGAAAGTTCAGACATTGGAGAAAATGAAGAACAGTTTTTAAATTGGCTTCAGGGAGTAACAGGCGAGCCTATCAAGGCGAAAAAAGAAAAAATAGTGAAAGAAAAAAAGCTGAAGGAGCCTAAAGGCCCGAAAGAAAAAAAGCAAAAAATACAAAAAGAACCAAGAGAGCCAAGACATATAAAGTTGAATCCTAAACTAATAATTGGCGGTGTTGGTCTAGTTTTAATCGTTACAATTGCAATCGCAGCTACTCTATTTTTTAACCAAAAACCAACGTATTCAGATTTGATGAAAAAACAGGATTATTTAACAGCAGGTAAACTTTATCCTGAAAAGGTCGAGGAAATAGAAAATGAAATTTTTAACAGTGTTTCTGCAAATGGAAGTGAAGCGATACAAGACTTAAAGGACTTTAACAAGGTGTATAAGTCAATTCTAGGAACGTTTGATTTAGCAGTTATAGAACACGATTTTACCAGGGCAATTGAAATCTTTGAAAAAGATAAAAAAGCCTTCAGTAACTTAAAAAACCGATTAATCTTAGTAGGCTATTCTTATTTGAAACAAGGCGACCTAAAAAAAGCTGAAGAGATAAACCAGGAAATTAATAGCACTGAATTAGAGCAATATATCTACAAATTTAATCAATTAACCCTCTTTATAAAGGAAAAAGAAAAAGACATTGAACAAATGCAAAAAGACCCTATAAAGAACCAACAAGCTATTGAAAAGGCGATTGATAGCCTTTTTGAAGCTAAAGACAATTTAGAGAATTTGTAATTGATAAAAAATTAATCTCTATCGAGGAGGAAAAAAAGTGAAGAATAAAAAAATTAAATTAGCAGTTATAACATTAGTATCATCATGTGTATTAGGGGGTGCTGTATTTGCGACCTACAGCCTTTTAGATAATGAAACGGTAAATACTAAGCAGGCAGTTAAAGAGTCCACAAAGGACGATAAAACACCGAAAAAAATTGTTGACGCTTTTGTACCGAATGATAAAAACGAATCCGTAATTACAAAATCAACAGCTGGTGGAGATAAAGAAAAATCAAACCTAATTAGCAGTATTATGCCACCTAAAGAGCTGACTAGCTCAAACCAAAACGAAAAAGAGTCGGCATTGTTGGCTTTAAAAAATAGTGTTGATGAAGAACAAAACAAATTACTAGCAT
Organism: Carnobacterium sp. FSL E2-0243; assembly: GCF_038003605.1. NCBI lineage: Bacteria > Bacillati > Bacillota > Bacilli > Lactobacillales > Carnobacteriaceae > Carnobacterium > Carnobacterium sp. FSL E2-0243. The sequence goes on along the minus strand of NZ_JBBOPM010000003.1, from coordinate 25,314 downwards.
TACAAAATGAAAAAAATAACAATTTGATACAGCTGGATAATAAAACACCTGAAAAACTAAGTGTTCCGAAAAATCCTGATGAAAACGAAAAACCAACAAATCCTGATAAACCTGTTTTACCTATAGAACCAATTGATCCAATTGAGCCGACCGACCCTGTAGACCCAACCGAACCAACAGACCCTGAAGAAATTCCAACTGACTACACTGTTTTATCTAGTCTTTATGAAGAGTCAAAATCAATTCAATTAAATTTATATTTATCTATTAGTATCGGACATTTCAGTAATGAAATGTTGGTATCTTCTCGTATCTTATCTGATTCGAACGCAAGCCAGGAGCAAGTCGATGTTCAAGTACAAAGACTCCAAAACTCGATTTATGAGCTTGTTTTAAAAGGGGACAAAACACAGTTAGTAAGAACAATTTCTTATTACAATTCACTTGATAAAGAAATCTATACACCACAATCATTAGCAATTGCTGACGTAGCGCACAGTAAAACAGTAGCAATCAGAAATAATCCTGAAGTAAGCCAGGTACAAGTTGATGAAGCAGTGCAGGCATTACAAAGCGCAATTGACCAATTAACTAAGCATGACGAGCCACTTTTAAGTTTAGTATTCCTGAATCGGGTTATTGCACAAGCTGAAGCTTTAACAGAAACCGACTACACACCTGATAGTTATGCTGTATTAGCTTCTGAATTGCAGTTAGCCAAAGAATTGGTTACTAGAGAGGATTTAACAAAGGCTGAAGTCGAAGCGCAACAAAGCTCACTAGAGCAGGCAATAAGCCAGCTGGTGAAAAAAGCAGATAAAACAGCGTTGCTATCAGCTTTAGAACGTGCAAATAGCATTGATAGAAACCTTTATACGGTTGAATCGCTTACTATATTAGACCAGGTAATTAATAGCCTGCAGGGGATTACTTCAGATGATAATGCAACACAAGAGGACGTAAACAATTCAGTTGCGTTAATTGAAGAAGCTTTAAACCAGCTAGAGTTGGAAGAAATTGAACAGCCTGTTCAAGAAGAAAGTTTAGAAGAATAACTATTATAGAGGTGGTATGACTTATGGATATTGAGTTGAAATGGGAGAAATATAAAAACGAAAAAATGCAAAATGACACTATTAAGAAATTAAACTATATTCTACCTTCATTAGTGGTTATATTTTTCATTTTCTTTATGATAGCTGTTGAACTTGATAAGTATACAATGGCTGTTAATTCAGCATTTCTTTGTATGTTCAATTTAGTAGCTTTGGTTTTAAGAATAAGTTATTTAGAAAATTCGAATAAAAATAAAAAGGAAACATTCTTTAGGGAAAATAAAGACCAAATCTATAATCTACAAATAGATGAGACTTTAGAATTAACCGATGTTTTACAAGAACATGAAAAGAAAACTTTTCTTATTATTACTAGTGAAATCAGAGGTAGGAGGAAACAAACCTTTCATTTTTCTACCAAATCTAAAAATGGGAATGAGACTAGAGTATACGAAAAAGAAAATGAGAGTGAGTTTTTTTACCGTCAAATTAATAAATTTGAAGATGAGAAACCTAGACTTGAGGTAAAAGCATATAAATTCGCGTCAAAATTATTAGAAAATGAATTTAATACTTTTATTAGCTCTCATTTACGCTATTGCTATCAATACACTTTTTTTGTTCCTGAAGGAAGCGTGAAAAAATTATTTGTATAGTTGAGAGGTGTAATCATTGAAAAAAATGTGGATAGGAATAATAACCTCATTGATTCCTGTTGTATTTATGGGAACCGTTGTACTAGTAATCATTTTTTCAATAGGTGGTCAAAGTAGCGGTTCTACTTCACTAGAAAGCTGTCAAACAGCTGGAAGTGGAGTAACAGACTTGAATTTTAATAAGGAACATTTTATTAAAACCGTTCAAGAAAAAGGGAACGCCTTTAGTGATAAAGCAGATAAAATTATTTCAGAATCTGAAAAAGCTGGTGTCAGCCCGATTTTATTTGTTGCGATTATGGCACATGAGAGTGCATGGGGAACGAGTAGCGCCATAAGAAATAATAATAATCCAAGCGGGCAAATGAGTGCTTCAGGTATTATTTCTTATGCAACCTTAGATGAAGGTATAGAAGCTACTGGTCGAACATTGCATAACCTGGTAATTGAACGTCAGTTAGATACGGTAGAAAAATTAGGGAGCGTATACTGTCCAGTTGGGGCAGATAACGACCCTACAGGCTTAAATAAGAATTGGGTTCCAACTGTAAAAGATATGATGAAAACATTCAGTGGAACTGATGATAACTCTAATTTAGCAACTGGTGGCGGTTGTTCTATAAACGATATTGGTGTAACTGGTGACAAAATGAATTATTTTGATGACATTTTCGAGCTTGCTAAGCTTCAGCTGGGTAAACCATACGTTCTAGGGGCTGATATTAGCTCTATAGACCCCGTTAGTTTTGATTGTGGAGCATTTACATTGTGGTTGTTCCAACAGAAGAAAATCACCGTTAAATTCAATCGTATAGCACAAAATCAATACGATAATACAAGGAGAATTAATGACAATGAAGTAAAAGCTGGGGATCTTATTTTTTTCCATTCAACCTATGATACTGGACGAGGGGAATACATTACCCACGTTGGAATGGTCATTTCTGACACCCAATTTATTCAAGCTGGTGGAGACAGAGTTCAAATTTCAGATATGAACAATGATTACTATAAATCCCATTTTGCTGGCTTTGGGCGTGTTGAATAGCTAAAGAAAGGTGTTAAAACTATGCTAAGTGTAATGATGGAGGTCATTTTTGGGCTTATAGGTACTTTGGGGATTTTCTTTTTATCGATAGGCGTTCCTTATTTATCTGTAAAAAAATATTTTGAGGAAAAAGAATTTTATTTAGATAAAAGCAATAGAAAAATAATTCTAAAAGAATCCGTTCTTAATAAATCATTGCGTAAAAAGCATTTAAAAAAAGTTAAACTACATTTGAAAGATTTATCTAAAGAAAAAAAACGAATGACTTTCATTGGAGACATTTACGAACAGACGGTAATTGGCAAAAATATAGTTTATTTAAAAAAAATGCTATTTGCACTAAATAGAGGTTCTAATGAGGAGGAAATGAGAGGGGGTGAAATTAAAGGAAGAATAATTTATAGAAAGGAGCAATAAATGGAGTTGAACAAAAAGAACGTACTATTGGGTATATTGGCTTTTGTGGTCATTGCGATAATTGGTGTCAGCTTTACTCTTATAACCGGAGAATTGCAGTCCACCATTAAACAGAGTAATTCTACTGAAATAAGCGGAAGTACGCAAGAAAAAAGCAGTGAAAGTGAATCAACCAGTCCAGTTATTAACCCATTAACAGGTAAAAATGAAGAAGAAAAAAACGTTGATTTTACAAATGAAACGGAAGAAAAAGCCAGTATTGTTGATAATGAGCTAGATTATTGGAATAAGACTGAAGCTTTTTTTACAGCACTTTTCACTTACAATCAAACCAGCTTTTTAAGCCGATTTGATGGATTAGAAAAATATGCTACAGCTTCAGTTGTGGAACAAATGAAAGGCACCAATCCTGAAGAACCTAAAGTGACTATTGAAAGTAAAATTTCTGACTACAAATTTTACAGAAACCAACGAGCTGAAGGTATTGAGGGAATCGCTACTATGGAAGTTCGACTAATGTATCAAGGACAAATTCAATTAAGTAAGTTTGTGTACACTGTAAAGTATGATCCAGAAACGAAAAAAATAACTGAAGCAGTACCTTTGCCTTTGGAGCAGTCAGGAAGCTTAGGGTAAAGTAAAAGGCGACTAACGATTAATAAAAGGGACGTGGGAAGATGTACGACAACAACAAGCAGGTAGAAAACACTAAACAAGAACCAAAAAAAATTAAGTACAGCACGCAATGGGAGTATCAAAAGGCAAACCTTCAGGTAGCCTTAATTGTGATGTGGCGCATTCACAATAAAAAATATACAGTGGGGTCAAAAATTTTCTTTGAAGAAATTGAAGAACACATTGAAGGGGTCAAAAATAAAAAAGAGCCCTTCAGAATGGGATTGATGTTTTTAGAAGGTGCTGGAATAGCAGTAGATGGCATTATCGTAACGGATAAAGTTTCACCTAACCTGCTACAAAGGTATGGAATTACCAATGAGTAGTGAAAAACCCTATTTTAATCCCTCTTTAATGTCTAATACGAACGAAATTGAAGAAAAAAAGGCGGAAAAAAAGCCAAAAAAAGAAAAAAAGGTAAAAAAAGAAAAAGAAGTAAATACTAGAAGCATACGCTTCGCACGTAGGACGGTAGGTAATTGGCTATCGTTCTTTTTTTTCACCCTTTTTATTATTCAGTCAGTCGTTTTAATCATGTATTTCAACAGATTAGACATTATAGCAGATGTAGCAAATTCAAAGAAAATAGACCCCACAGAGATCGTAACAGATGTTCAAAAAACAGTTTTACAAGCCGACCAAATTAAATATGAAGGTCAAAATTTCTTAGAAACGCTGATTAATTACTCTGTCGATACAGACAAACAAAAAGAGCGTGAAGAAAAATTAACTAGTTATTTACCAGCTGGAATGCGAGTGAATGAGTTAGGTATACGAGATTCAAAATTTGATCGTGTTCTGAATAACGTTAATTTTGTGAAGCTGAAAGAAGATAAGTCAATTGAGCTGGAAAATGCGTATTTATTGTACTACGACATTTCTTTTACTGAAAATAGTCAGCTTACCAGGGCGCAAGTGATTGTACCAGTTCAATATAAAAATCAAAAGCTAACGGTTCTAAATAAATTGTCATTAACTAATTTAACAGTAGTTGAACATGACGAGCAGGCGTTAATTGATTATAAGCAAGAACGTTTTTTCAGTAAAGGTACAGCTGTAACGACTGAAGAAGAAACAAAGATACAAAATTTCTTAAATCAATTTTTTGAACTATACGTGACAAATGATTCCAAACTAGAGCTTATTTCAAACGTACAGGGATTGTCTGATGGTGAATTGATTGAGGTAACGTTAAAAAATGCAGTAAAAACAAAAAATGATATGTACCTGGTAGAGGGAACGTATTCTTTCAAGTATGGGGAAGGCGCAAGCTTTGACTCATTCTTTTCAATAGAACTTAAACAAAACAAAGACAGTTACTTTGTCACAAAATTTAACGAATAAATGGAGGAATAAAAAATGGGATTTGATTTAAAACCTTTATGGGATAACGTTTCCACACAAGTGATTTTTTTATTATGTATCGTTGGTGTATGTATGCTGATAGGTACGATTGTAACACAAGGTTTTGCTAGAGGGATTATGGCAGTGATACTAATTTTTGTAATAGTAATGCTAATCATCATGCTTAACGATGTTGAAGTTATCGGCGGTAAGTTAAAAGATATAATCATTAAGCCAGCTGGTACCGCAATTTTTCCAATGAAAATAGGCTATTGGAGGTTTTAACATGGAATACAATTACACAAGAGAATTTAACCAACCTATAAAATTTTATACGTTTCCTAATGGTACTGCGATACCATATGCTAAAAACGGAGTGCGATTGGATTATCTTGTTTTAACTGGTGTATTGATAGTTGTAGGATTCGTTATTTTTCTAATCTCACTCTACACCAAAATTAATTTTGTTCAATCTGTTTATAAAAATGGTTGGTTGATAATCCTTGTGGGAATAGGCGTCCTTGTTTGGGCGCTTTTTTCTTTAAAATGGGATAACAAAAATTTTATTGATTACTGTATTGGAAGGGCTGGATATAAGGCACGTAAAGCCACAAAATATGAACATGGTCACATTGTGCCACAAATTAATAAAATCCACTATCGCCCAATTAAGAGGGGGAGACCATGCAAAAAGTAAAACAGACCAAAAGTAAAAAAGCAGAGTTTCCAATAAAAGAGTATACTAAAAACTTTATCTTTACAGAGTCAACAATGCTAAGTGATGGTGAAGTGTATGTCGGCTATCATATTGGGCGACAAACCTATCCATTAAATGATTATACGTTCTTTGAGGATTATATTGATGAAGGAAAAGGCATGTTTGAACATGACGAGTATGAGTATCATTTATTTAACATTCCAACTCAATTTGATGTAAAAGAACACATTGACCAAACAATTGAACACATCGTACATGGTGAATTTAAAGATTTGGGCGAAATTCACTTTAAAAAAGCAGGTAAAATCTTAGAAACTGAAGTCCAAATGAATGAGTATAATACCTATTTACTAGTTAAATTATCCACGCCAATGCAGGTTGTTGATCCTTTAGAATACTTTGAATTATTCAAGGAAGTGGCAGGCAATCTAATCTCTAAAATGACTGGAATAAATAAGAATACTCAAGTTTTACTCTCTTATTACAGGAGAAAGGAAGAACAATTTTTTGATGATTTACTCAACCATAAACAAGCAAGACGTATGACTGAAGAAGAAATCGAAAAAATCACGTATTATCACTTTCATAGGGCGCAGAAACAGCTACCTAGTCGTTCTATTAATTCCTTAGAAATGTGTGAGGGTGAAATTGAGAATCACGAAGGCTATTTAACAATAAAACAACTGGAACAAACCCATTATATTGCATTTCTAAGCATAATAGACTTACCAGCGAGCGCATTTGCTACAGCTGTCGTCCAGCGGTTGCAAGATACCGTTTCATTTACACTGGAAACTCAAATTCGGTTGCGTTTTGACCATGAGAAGAAAGATAAAAACAAGGTTTACAAAATGCGTAAGAGGATTTACGAGCAAGATAAAGAGCTAGATACGACAGACGCCATTTTAGATGAAGACGAGGTTATCTTGTATGGTGAGGAACGATTAAATGATTTGAATAAAACGCTAAAAAGCAAGGACAGGAGATTGTGCAGGGCGTCTCTTCAGTTTGTTGTGAGTGCTACATCTAAAGAAGAATTAGAAGAAAAAATAAAAGACTTGAATTTTTCATTAGAAACAACTGATTACAAATTGTATCGTTCTATGGTTGACCAATTAACGCTTTTTAACCAGTCTTTACTAGGCAGTGCCTACTCATTTAAAAGTTATGAACAAACGCTCACAACAGGCTATATAGCTGATTTAGGACTGGATTTAGATAAAAAGGTAGGAAATAAATATGGTATGCCTTTAGGTCGAGTGATTACAACTAAGAAATTTGCTTCAGTTCACCAAGCGTTAGAATTTGCGAGTAATATTGTATGGTTCTTTCCTAACCTAACAAAGCGTTCTATCAAAGGCAGTATGCACACAAATGGAAATACGCTAATTGTAGGACCACCTGGAAAAGGGAAATCCGTTTTAGTGAAGTACATTTTTTTGTGGTTAACATTTTTAGGACAGAAAATTTTATATGTTGATCCAAAAAATGAGACTGAAATCTTTTTCAAAAAGGCACTGGAAAAATATGGTCACATTCCCGAATTTGCAGAAATGTACAGACGTATCAATTTTCTTTCCCTATCGGATAAAGAAGAATTTAGGGGAATGTTAGACCCACTCATATTTTTACCACTGGAAGACGCCATACAAACCGCTATATCCACGCTTTCCTCATTAGCAGAGATATGGAAAGATTCACGTACAGAAGTTCGGAAACGAGCAATTATCATTGACTGCGTGAATGAAATTGCGGAATCAAAACAACCACATAATTTAACCAGGGTTGTTAATTTAATTGCAACAAAAGATGAAGAACTAGGAAAAATTCTGAAAAGCTTCAATATCGGATTAGGCAAGGTATTACTTGGGAATGATGATAGCACCGCTATTAATTTCAGACATCAAATTAATGTCTTAGGAATCCAGGGTTTAATGGTACCTACAAAAGAAGAACGTAAAAACTCTAATAAGCCTTTATCACCTGAACAAGTGGCAAGCACTGCGATTATGGAGAATATTACCAAGCTGACAAACGTATTTTCTACGAACAAAGATGAAGACGCCGCGATTATTTATGATGAAGCGAAGTTTATTGAAGATACGCCCCAGGGAGCGCATAACATCGATCAAGATTTGCGTAAAGGTAGAGCGAACGGAACAGATATTTACCTCGTTACTCAAAGTTTTTCAGACTATGACACTCCTAGTAAAAAGGAATTAATTTCCTATAAATTTGCCTTTCGACCAGACCAAAAAGAAGCACAAACAAAAATATTAGAATTTTTTGGTATGAACACGAATAAAGGCAATATGGAGCTGATAGATAGCTTGAAATTTGGGACGTGCCTATTTCAAGACCACTTAGGACGCAATCAAGCGATAGCTATTGACGTTCTATTTGATTATTGGCTCATGGCTATATCGTCAACAAACAGGGATAGCGAGCACGTACAAAAGGCGTTAGAAATGGAACAAGCATAATGAACGAGGGAGGTAGCTAATCATGCAAAATAAAAATAAATGGAAGAAACGTGTAATTCTTTTGTTTACGTGCTTTTTTCTTCTATTTGGCTTTAGTGGTATCAGTAGAGCTGAACCTAGCGCAGATAACCCCGATGTTAACGTAGAAGCACCTACAGATGACACAGACGTCATTTACGAACGATATAAAGACAATTCCTTTGAACTGATGACAAAAGAAGGTAGAGGTATCGTGGCTAGTATTTCAGCTGGAATAAAGAGCTTTTTTTGGTCAGGAGTTGTTGGGATTGGGAAATTCAATGCCGAAATGGTTCGTTTCATGTTCGGGTTGGATATTGTGACGCCAGTAAAAGAACCCATACAGTCTTTGACCGCTGGAATAGCCAAGAATATGACGTCACTTGCTAGTACAATTGGAATTTGTATCGTGGCGCTGGTGATGTTACTAAAATATTTTGGAGAACAACGATACAAACAAATTTTCAGAGTTTTTTTTATGACGATAGCTATTTTTACAGGGTTAAGCATATTGTCAGATGGTCGTGCGAATGATACAGCATTTACTAAATTAATGGATATTGATAGTGCGGTAGAAGCTAAATTTGTTAGTATTAATCCAGTTTTTGGTGGAAACAGCATAGAAGACAAAGATAAAAATGAAGCTTCAGCTTCAGATAAATTAAAAGCTAGTGCAGATTTAATCGCTTCTCGAATTTATAGAAGTAATGTGTATGAACCTTATTTACTCATGCAATATGGGACTTCAAATGTTGAAAAAATACGAGAAAAAACAGTTAAATACAAAAATGCGGACTATGACAGAATCGGGATCTTACTTGACAATGATATTGCTGAAGGAGATAACGAAAAAATCTTTGAATCTGTTGTGAACTACGAATCAAAAGATTTAAAAAATAAAAATATTCATTACTCAAAAAGTTTTGAAGTGGCAGGATTTTCATTGTTTTACATGGTGATTAATTTAATCCAAATGGTTATCTTTTTTATTTTAGCCTTGCTACGAATCATTTTAGCGTTTTTACAGTTGATGTTATGGCCACTATTGCCAATTTTGCTACTGGTAGGACTATTTAATTTTGAAAGTAATGTGTTCGTAAACTATGGGAAAGCGTTTGGTTTAACTATTTTCATGAAATCCATGACAGGAGTTGCGTGTATCATTTTTGCAATGTATGTCACGTTTGGTTTTCAAGTAAGCTCATCAGTTGAAAATCCTTATCATAAAATGCTAACAATTCTTGTTTATGTAATAGCACCGATTGGTATTTATGTTTTCAGATTTATCATTGCTGCTATGTTTACAGGACGTATGAATATGAGAATGGTAGGTCACGCACTAGCTAATCCAATGAAAACCAATAGATTGCTTCAAAATGAGAGTAAAGAACGTGCTAACGAAGCTAAAGAAAGGCGTAAAAAAGCAAAAGCAGATAGAAAATCAGAAGCTGAAAAAGATGATCCTAATGGTGATAGTAAAAAAGAAAATGAACCTAAAGCACCTAAATCTACTAAATCTAAACGGTCAAATCATAGAAATGGGGATACAAAAAAAGAAAACATTAATGAACCGCAGAATAACAAAGCTGAAGATAAAGACCGAGTGGATAAAACTCCTGAAGATGGAAAAGAAAAGTCTGAAAATATGAATCAATCGCAAGGAAAAGGTCATCAAACAAGAAAAAGAAGTCCTTTACGTGGAGGGCAAGTACCAGGTGATTCAAAAGACGGAACTAAAAATAATGAACAACAGTCTAATACACCAGTATCTCCTAAATCTAGACGTCGAAATATGAGTAATAACACAGAAGATAAATCTCAAAATGATACTTCTATTCCAATTTATGCTAAAGGTGAGTTAGTAGCTGGTAAAGAAAAAAATACTCCAAACAGTATGCCACAATCAAGAACAAACCTAAATCCAAAATCAAGACGCAGAAAAATGGGAAGTAAAGTATCTAATCCTCAACGTGCGGAACAAGCCGATGTTACCAGCGGAAATCAAGCAGAATCTTCCGTTCCAATGTATTCTGGTGGAACGCAAGTAGCAGGAAGCAGTCAAACATCGACGCAAAGTAGACAGCCTGTAATGAATACAAGAAAACCAAAAAATCGGGCTAGAAATACAAAGCAAGCAGGTACTGCTAAAACACGTACTAACAAAACACGTGGAAAAAATACAGGAGTAAAAACAGTTCAAAAAAAAGTAACACGAACGCCAAAAAGTAGAAAATAAATTATAGGAGTGAATAAAATTTGAACGATGATGATAATCTATACAATGGGTTGTTTGGCAATAAAAAGAATCAAAAAAATGGGAACGAAAATGATAAAACAAGTAGATACAATGTAATCTCAATTGTTGTCAGTATAAGTTTTGTTCTCCTATATCCCTTTGCTATTTTTGGGATTTTTCCAGTTCTCTATTTCATTTATTTAGATAAGCAACAACGCTTAGAAAATGTACATGACATTGAATTTAAGAGTTTCCTTCAAAAAGGAAACTCTACTTTTGGCTTAATAAGTGGTGGGTTAATTCTAGTAAATATTTTATCAAGTATCTATTTAATTCCAAGAGGTTATCTATCCACGTACTTGTTATTTCCATTAAATTTAATCCATCATGCCTTGTTTTTTAGCTGGCAAACGGTTGTTGCTTTACTGCTAGGTGGAGCTGGAATGGCTAGTATTATGTTAACAATTTTTTCATTTATAGAAGGTAGAAAAGTAGTATCAAAAAAATCTCAAATTGTTAAAGTCAAAGAAAGTAAGACGTACAAAAAGAGATTAAGTAACAAATTTGAAGAGTCTAAAAACTTTGTTGAAGAATACGAAGAAGCTTATGCACTGGCAAAATCGGAGGGTAATATTACTAAATTAGACGAGCTGGCACACAACATTTTACTAGGTACTGATGAATACGGAAAGCCTTATTTTATCACTTTAAAAGAACTCAACCAGCATGCTTTATTACCAGCAACAACTGGTGGTGGTAAGACAGTAGTTCTTCAGATAATTGTAGAACATTGTGCTAAGTTTGATATTCCTTGCTTAATTATAGACGGAAAAGGTGCAAAAGATACAAGGTTGGCAGTATCAGATATAGCTAATAAATATGATCGTAAAGTGAAGGAATTTACAGATACTGGAGATATTTCATATAATCCTCTCAAATATGGAAACAGTATTGAAATAAGAGACAAACTAGTTAGTTTAGCTGAAACTGAAAGTATTTTTTATTCAGGTGCGAACAAACAATTACTGATGGGAACAACTCAATTGTTAGATGTTTTCAATATTGAACGTGACCTTGAAAACATGTCAGACTACTTTTCACCTAGAAAAGTTTTACTTCTTTTTATCAATGAACTTCTACTAATTTATCCAGATTTATTAGTCTTTGAAGTGGAAGAATCACCAAAAAATAAATCGAAAAAATCAGTAAAAAAAGAGGTTGAAGTTGTTGAAAAAGCAGAAGTTAAAGAATCGGCTTCAAGTAAGTATGATCAGATTGAAGATGATGGAGTTGCTACAGAAGTAGTTGAAACTATCACCGCAAATCCTGAAACTATGAAATTAGAAGATATGTATTGGGTAATCAGCAACAAGAAAAAAAGACTAAAAAAATCTAGTCTAAGAATGTTTGAACAGCTATTTGCTAGGTATGAACATAAAGACAATCCTTTCTATCTGTATGCTACAGCTGAAAGTTTGCAGACCAATTTTTACATGTTGCTAGATAGTGAATTGAGCCATTTGTTTGATACAAAAACGAATAAAAATGAATTAGATTTAATGGAAGCTACACGAAAAAATGAAATCATTTATGTAGCCTTAGATGGTTTGATTTATACGGAATATATCCATACGTTGGCGCAATTTATGATTGCAGACATTAATCATTTAGCTTCTGAACGATACGAAATAACGGAAGATTTTCCTTTTGTTGTTTTGTTTGATGAACCTTCAGCGTATCTTTCTGATAAGTTTATTGACACAGTAAATAAGACAAGGGGAGCTGGTGTTCATGCTTTATTTGCACCACAAACATTAGCAGATATTGAAGCGATTGATCCAATTTTATTGAAACAATTAATAGGAAATACAAACACTTATATAGTCGGGCAAACGAATGAAAAATCTGAAATTGATTATTGGAGTGAACTTTTTGGTAGTTATGATGATATAGAAATTACCAGTGTAACCCAACAAGAAGCAGGATTTTCTGATGTAAATAAAACCGATTGGACAGGTGAAAAAGGAACTAAAAGAGATGTAGAAAACTTTATTGTTCACCCAAATAATATAAAAGAGTTACGAACTGGTGAGTTTTATATTCTAAGAAAAGGAAATAATACTCATGAGCCAATTCGTAAAGTTTATATGAGAAAACCTATTTAAAGCAAGAATAAAATCAGTTTGAAATAGAAAAAATGTGATAGCTAAAGGTCTAAGCGGTGGTGTGTGCGAGGGTGTGCGTACTGGTGTATATGGTGGTGCAAATGACGGTGTAAGTGCGAAGTGCTGGCACTAGCCAGCCTGCCTTTCATATGAACGTTTCTACGCTTATTTGGATTTTGACCATTTACTCTCAACGTGGGGAAAACCCCCCACTTATAAGAGTAAATGGTCAAAATCCAAATAACTACGAAAATATAAAAGGCAGGCTGGCTAGTGCAAAAAATGTAAAGAAGAAGATAAATAAATAAAGATAAGGTCAGGGTCAAGGTCAAGAGATGAACCCCCTCGGTCCCCCAGTTTTGGGGGAAGAAAGGCAACAACTCACACCCCCTAACCCCCTCTCTCACAAAACTTGAGATAGGGGGAACTGAAGGTCAAGAGCAACAACTCACACCCCCTAGCCCCCTCTCTCACAAAACTTGAGACAGGGGGAACAAAAGAAAGAGCAACAACCCCCTAAATCCCCCACCAAAACATGGGGGACTAAAGAGCGAAAGGAACTATTCCCAAGTGCAGGGAACAGCTCCTTTTTGGAACAAACGAGAACCTCGTTTGAATTGAAAAAAGATTAAGGGCAACAACCCCCCAAATCCCCCAGCAAATCTTGGGGGACTTAAAATCAAAGTCAAAAGAAAGGTGAAGTTGAAAATGGAAGCTTTGTTGGCGAATTATTATGTAGAGTTCAAACCAAGAGTTAATACGGACTGGATTATTTTGTGTATCTTACATGAACTAAGAATTGTATCGTTCAAACAGATTTACGAGTTAATAAATTTAACTTTTCCGATTGCTGAAAAAAACCTAAGAAGACAAATTAATCAATTAAAAGATAAAGAATTAATAGATTTTATAACAGATGACAAGTTAGGAAACGCACATTACTATTTTATGACTAGAGACGGTCACAATAGTATAGGTGGTTATTACCCTTATCCAAAAGTGCCACAGTACAATTTATTTCATCATTTGATGGTAACCAATGCTTTAATTAATGTTTTGACGTTATTTAATGAACACCCACATTTATTATACGTTCAATCAGAACGCAGACAGGTTTTTGAAGTGAAGGATTGCGATCCAAGCAAGAAAGGAAAAATATACAACGTTTCTGATTTTTTATTCTGTTTTGAAGCTAAATCAGAATTAAAAATAAACTGGTATTTTGAAATTGAGCTGACTATGAAAACGAAAAATAGATACACAAATAATATTTTTCCAAAGTATTTAGCATTGTTACAACGAGATAAAAATGCACGATTGATTTATGTAACGCCAAGTAAATCCATTTTTAGGGAATTAGAACTATTTAAAGGATTTTATTTGCATAAAAAGAAAAAAGAAGTAGGCGAAAAAGCAGATGAGCTTTTTGAACGCCTACACATTTTTTCAAGTGAAAGTTTTGAAGATAATCTGAAGAAAATTATTGCTGAAGATGAGTTTATTAACTGGTAAAAGGCAAACACTGCTTTACTTGATTTACACGCCTTCATGGTTTGAGTCCTATTGCTTTAGAGAAACCGCGTCGCTAAGGCGCCGACTCTCGCCAAACATGCTCTAAGGAGCTGGCTCACAGTTCGACTCCCTTAAAGGTCGCTCACTATGCCACACAATGTGGCGAAAAATCTTTTTTTAAAGATTAAAAGCGTTGGCAACAAAAGGGCTTAGAGAGGGTTATTTACGTTTGTTTGCTTTATACGTTTCTAAGTCAGATTTAAGGTAAAGCCTTACTTTTGTACGTGTGCTACCTTCAATTTCATAGAACGGTTCAATTAGTCCACGTTTAACAGATTGGTTGAAGGCGGTCATTGATTGACCAGTAATTAAAATAGCTTGCTCTTTTCCAACTAAATTCTCTTTTAACCATTTTTTTTGTTTTTCTAATTCTGCTTTACTTGTCATAAAATCAGCTCCTAATTCTTTTTATAAATGATACCAAATTTAATATCATTTTACAAGGTTAAAGCTTGATTTATGATACCAAATATGGTATCATAGTATTATAGAGATAAGGAAAGAAAGAACAAAAAAACTAAAGAGGACGTGGCACAATGAACACATTAGAAAAGGCGCACAGTAAATTAGAACGTATCAAAAATGAACGAGTTGAAACAAGAAGCGCAATCAGAAAACAGCATGATTTAATACCTTTCGGACAGCCTAACATTATAGGACGTGGCGACATTTATAAGACTGTTAAAAGACATTATTCAAAAGAGCGTAACCTTGCAGAACAACAAGAACAGCAAGAAAATCGTATCGAAATGCTAGAAAAGGTTGACGATTTCAAAAGTGAAAATGAGTTGCTTAAAGATGTTCATGTAGTTGGTAAATCAAGTTATGCAACTGTTGGAGCAAAAACCAGCGTAAACAATTTAGATTATTTCAAAAATAAATTGATCGAGCTAGAAGACCAAAACGCAAAAGCCAAAGCTTACAACAAAACAAAGCCATTAAGAAAAATGAAGACGCTGGGCGCCGATATTACCAAGTTAAAAAATAAGATTGCTAGCCTTGAAAAAATGCAAGAAAAAGACCAAAACAAGGTTGTAAGTGAAAAAACGCAAAAGCTTATTGATAGCGGAGCAGTTAATCAGTGGAAGAAAAAACCAGTTTACTATTTTGTCAAAGGTGTTAAAAAGGTAGCGTTAGAAATTGATGATAATGGAAATTTTTATATTTCTCCTTATTATCCAGCTTATAGTGACGAGGATAAACAAATAATTGAAGATTTACTGAAGTAAAAATTGAGTTTGCAACTATTCATTTAGTTGCAGACTTCATAAAAAAACAAAAAAATAGAAAAGAGGAAATTAAAATGATGAATACAACTAACCAAATTGGACGATTAACAAAGGATTTAGATTTACGCTACACTAGCAACGGAAAGGCGGTAGCAAGTGGGACTATAGCAGTTCAACGGAATTTCACTAATTCTGCAGGGACTAGAGAATCTGATTTCTTTAATATTGTTGTTTGGGGTAAATCAGCAGAGAGTCTTGCAAATTATTCTCGTAAAGGCTCTTTAATTGGCATATCAGGACGTTTACAAAGTCGTTCGTACGAAAACCAAAGCGGTCAACAAGTTTACGTTACAGAGATTGTAGTGGAAGATTTTACATTTGCAGAAACAAAAGGAACTCTTGAAAATCGTATCGAGCAAAATGGTGGCAAAAAACCAGCTGATAAATCGTTTGATGGATTGGAACCAGGCAACTAAAAAGACTGAAGGGGGAATTTTCCCCCTTTAATTAAAAATTGGAGGTATAACATTTATGGAAGGTAAAACTCATACGGTAGGCGGAGCATTATTGGCTGTTAGCTTATCGCCACTTTATACAAATTATGAAAATTCAGTAACGCTGCCATCGATACAAGGGCTTAACTCATTACCAAATCAAGCGATTATTTTAAGCATTATTATACTAGCTAGTACGTTCGGGGCTTTACTACCTGATATTGACCATAAAGGCAGTAAAATAGGGAGAATGTTCCCCTTTATTTCATATCCATTAAGTACAACGTTTGGTCATAGGACTTTAACCCACAGCTTAACGCTGTTTGTACCATTATTTTTGATCGTGACGTCAGTAACAACAATATACGGCTATTCGTGGATTGGAATTGCATTTTTACTAGGATATTTTAGTCATATAGTGCTAGATTTATTTACACCAAAAGGGATTGTTTTATTTTATCCATTTTTAAAAACGAGTGTGAAAAGTCCGGTAACCATTCCGACCGGTGGAATGTATGAACACGTTTTAAGATTGCTATTACTTTTAGGTTTAGGCATTTTATTATTTAATAGTACAAATTCTATCCAGGTTATAAAAAACTTTCTTTAGAGAGGTGGCTAAGATATGAAAGCAAGTGATTTAATACTAATTTTACAAAATAATCCAGACGCTGAAATATTGGTGTCTACAACTCAATATTATGAATGGTCTTATCAAGACGCTGGATATAAGCGTACAGGGTATCAAATTGCTAATAGTTTTACCCTTGATTTAGAAGAAAATCAAATAAAATTAAATGGTGGAGAAGAAAAGAGAATTTAAAGTCTTGTGAGGGAGGGAAAATCATGTCATATTTATGTTACAATATTTCAGCAGGTGGGTATTATGGTAAGCCTGTTAGAATTGAAAGTACAGATGAAAATTTATGTGCTTTTGTTGCTAGAATAAAATTAAATGAACGCTATGTTATTACTGATTTATCCGATAATTTTGTTTTAGATACGATTGGAAATTTTTTTGACCGTTGTATGGACAAAGACCTGCTTCAGAGATTAGTTCCAATTATAACCCCCATGCAAATGGGTGAAGTAGAAGTTCCTAGCGTTAAATACATTGATAACTAGAAACTATACACCTAGTAACTAGTAACTAGGTTAATTTATAGGTTTTTATTGAACCATATGGTTCAGTTATAGAAAGAGGAATTTAAATGGACGAAAAAAAATTAATAACAATTGATGATGTAACAGCAGAATTATACCAGGTGTTTGATAAATTCAATCATACGTTTTTTAACAATGAATTACCCCAAACAGCGTTAACCATTCAATCAACAAAGCACCGCAAAAGAACGATGGGCTGGTGTACTACAAATCCAGTTTGGAGTTTTGAAAATGGAGAAAATAGTTTGTATGAAATTAATTTATCAGCGGAATTTTTAGATCAAGGCTTTTTTGAAACGATGGATACGTTGTTGCATGAAATGGTTCACTTGTTTAATCAGGTAAAGAATATTCAAGATGTTAGTAGAAAAGGGCAATACCACAATAAGCATTTTAAAAATAAAGTGTTAGAACTTGGTTATGAATATGATAGTGATAAGCCCGATAAGTATGTGGGTTGGGGTTATGCGAGAATAGGGAGCGAATTAACTAACCGCATTGATAAGCTAGATATTGATAAAGAAGTCTTTAGGCTGGCAAGACATGGCAGTCAATACCTGTCATTAGTTGCTGAAGGTAAAGGTCTAGGAGAAGCAAAAGAGCAAGCGCAGGCAATGGAAAATACAGTAAAAAATGCTAGTGGTTCAATAAAATATGTTTGTCCTGGTTGTAGCTTGATTATACGGTCTTATAAATCAGGAATTGATATTAATTGTAATGAGTGTGATTGTAAGTTTGAAGAGGAATAAGAAGAGAGTAGAAATCTATAAATTTCTACTCTTTTTTTTTGGTTATGATACTAAAAATAATATCATAAAACGAATAAAAAAGATTGCTTTATGATACCTAATATGGTATCATAGTATTATAGGTAAGGGGCGATGAAAGTCACCTATTATTATTTTTAAATAGTTTGTAATTAAGCATAAATCATAATTGAACCATATGGTTCAAAAATAAAAAAGGAATGGTGAAAATGAAATTAGTAGTAGTGGAAACAATTAAAAAAGATGTTTGCGATTTTGATAGATACGATTTTGAAGTAAAAAGTCCTTTGTCTAGTAAAGAATACAGTGTAACAATAGATTTCAAAAATAGTGAAATAAGAGGGGATTATGTCGCTTATGGAGAATGGAATAATTTAGATATTGACGAATGTTTAGAAATACTCGATACACTTACAGAAGAAGAAATAAAACGAGATTTTTCATTAATAAAAAAAGTTGTTATAGAAAAGAGACATGACGAAATAATTAAAAATATGATTGAACAAGAGAAAAAATCAAAAGAAATAATTGAGAAAGAAATAAAAAAAATGCAAGTTGTAATTGATTCTATACCACAAAATCTTTATGACAAATTAGAACGAACAAACAGCCAAAAAATTTCGATTGACAGCTTTATGAATTTATTTACTGATTTAGAGTTCGTTAAAAATGGAGGTTGTTAATACGAGCAATTAGGGCTACTACAGTTAATCATTTTTATAAATCCAAAGATAGAAATGATTAACTGTAATATATTTAAAAATATAAAATTGGGAGAAATTAGCATGAAAAATACAAAAAATGATTATTTATTATATAAAGTGGAAAGAGAAAAAATTGAATCGGAAATTAAGGAATCGGAAATAAACTACCTCGTTGAAAATAATATTAAAAATGAAGATGGTTCAATTCCTGCGGAATTATATTTAATTGATGATGTAGAGCTAGCCTATTTTTCAATTGAAAAATTTTGGCAAGAAAATAGCGAATTGGAAACCAAGTATAACGAAATAGTTTTAAAATTTAATCAAGCAAAAAAGAAACTAGTTAGTTTTGGTTTAAATAGTATTCCAATAAAATTAAGAACTGATTTAGAAAAAAGTATAAAAGAATACAAACGCCTTGATGGTGAGCTGGTGGAGAAAAAAGTTATTGATATAGCTTTAAGGCTAGCAGTAAAATAAAAAATTGGAGGAAAAAAAATGACAATAAAAGAAGTAATAGAGGTTCTTAGTTTGGCTAAAGCAATGGGGAAAGATTTAAAAAATGAAGAAAAAAACAAGTAACAATTATCGTAGCTGGTGCTGAAGGCGGTTCGATTCCGCCTTACGAAATAGAAACACTAATAAAAATGGAGGAATGAGATTTTGAAAATTACTGTAATAGAAGATTCAATAAAAGAAGCTGAAAACTTTGAGCGGGTATGCTTATCTAAGTTAACTCATTTACTACAAAAAGCCCGAACTGAAAATACTAGGATTGAAAAAATTGATGATGTTTTAGTTCAAATCAATTTTGATTCAGAAAATGAAAAATTTTTGATCTATGAATCATTTTGTCCTGTTTGTGGCTCGGACTTGAAAGAAAGGTGGTTTGAGACTTTACAAGACGCAATCAATCACGTTGATAAGAATAGAGAAATTAAGGTGTATTATTGCACAGAGTGCTTAAATGACTTACTTTAAGCCATTTAAGCACAATTTTTAAACGTATTTATTTAAAAAATTCCTGATAAAAGCTTTTTGCTTCAATCAGGAATAGCCAGGTAAGCGAATCGTTCGGAAATAGCGCCGACGTATGTCGCCTGCAGGGAGCTTAACACCGGATAAACGGACTATAAACCCGAACAATGGATATTGTTTGTTGACGATATCTATTTTCTTTTATATCATGAAGGAAACAATTATGTAGAAATAAAAAAATATGAGGTGAGTTAAGTATGAAAAAAATTTTTACTGCTATTTCTTCAATAGGAATAGTAACAGTTGGAATTATATTAAGTATTAACAAGAAAAAAGTACCCACTCAATTTGTAAATAAAGTTATTGAAATTGAAAAAACGTTTGAGGGAATATCTCAAAATGAAATAAATACTTTAGCACAAGCCACTCAAAGAGGTGTAAAGGCAGTAATTAATGGTGACATATTAGAGTATTCATATAGTTCTAAATCAGGGAAGACTATAAAAATGATTGAAATTGCTGTGGACTCAACAGGTAAATTGATTGCTTATTTAGGTAATGGATCATATTTTAATAGCAATTCCCCACGTTTTTTTGTAGACAGTTTACAAAAACTAATAAAAGCAAATAATAGTTAAATATCAAATTTAAAACCAACCAATAGGGTGTAATTTATTGGATGATTTTTCCTAAGTGATGTAGGTAAGTTTGCGAGCTACCATTAAAGTACGCCATAATAAAATTATTGGTAACAATAAAAAGAGTAGTCACCAACTAAAAAAGTTGTTGATTACTCTTTTTATACGTTTTGAAACTCTTTTGATGTGCATTGGATTTAAGTCGGGTCTGGTAATAATTTTGTGTAAATAAATAGGTGTTGATGAATACAATCATCAACACCTGAAATTATACATTCGAAATTGTAAAATCTCTCATAGCATTATATCTTTATTTTTTATCAAACTTCTCTTTAACATCTTCTATAAGATCTTCAGCGTTGTCTTTCGCATCAGAAGCAACTTCTTTTACTTTCCCAACTACTTGATCAATAAGACCTTCGGCTTGCGTACCTTTATCTCCGGTAGCTTTACCAGTAACTTCTTTTGCTTTGCCTTTGATTTTGTCAATATTTCCTGAATCTGTCATGCCTTTCAACTCCATTCTAGTATAATAGTAACTTAAGTTAAAATAAACTATCGTAATTACCTTCATTAGGATTCTGAAACTTAAAACTCTCCCACTAAAAAACAGGAGAGAAAGTAATCCATCTTAAGAGATGAAAATTATTTGAAGGTAGTTTTAGTATAGCGAAAAATAGTGAAAATTGAAAGAAATAAAGTTATAAGAAATCCATAACTTAAATTAATTTTTAAAAATAGTAATTGGATAGTGATAATGAAAAAATGTACTATAACTTTTTATATCTATAATACTTGTTTATTACTTAAAACCAATATATACAAGAAATGTTTATTTTTTTTAATAAGAAGCTAAAAAACTTATCTGATGAGATTTATAAAAAAAATTTAAGTTATTATGGATGAGCAAAAAAACAATATTGTATATTTCTTTTATTTTTATTGTCGATTTAGGCTAAATTTAAAAAGGGATTCATAAAAGACAGCGCATAAATGTTTTCCAATTATCGCTATTTGTAAAATTAAAATTACATGAAAGCATGTACGCCAACTTATTTTCATTGTTTTAACATATGTAAATAGTTTGAATACATTCAGTATTTTAATTTTCAGTTTTATGTGAACCGAATATAAAGATTCAAAATATAATTGATCAAAATTTGAAAATACATTGACATAAGGCATTATTATGATATTATGATTAAATAAAGTTTGGTTATATTTAATTTAATTTTAATGGTAAAACCATCAAATTTTATATTAAATTGAATTGAGGAAAGGAGCATGTTATGAGTAAAAAAATATTTAAGTATCTTTTATTTATTATAATACCGATTTTTATATCAATTTTAATAAAGTTAGCCTTTGGGTATTCAATCTATATAACAAGTGCAATTATGTATGTAATACTTGTTTTTTGTTTGTTGCCTTCAGATGGATTTGTAAAAACAAGTTCTGACTATGAAGCAAAAAGAACCAATCCCTATTTTGAAACAAGTGAAAGGAAATTAGAAGAAAAATCAACAAACTTCTTTTTAATAATTTTCTTAATCATTGCAATAATTTTGTGCATTTATCTTCAAAGCAATATGTATAACTAATAAATAATAAATTAAAAGGAGATTGAAATATGAAAAAGAGATTAAGTTTGGTTGCAATTATAATTTTGTGTACTGCACCAATTTTTTTAGTAGCTGAGGATGCGAGTGCAGTTCAGTTAGAAATGGGTCCATGCCCTCCAGGCAAGTACATGAAAAAAGGTGGATCCTATTATGGAAATCCCCGTTCACAAGCATCTTGTGTTCCTATGGGAAATCTATAATTAACGATTATTAATAATAGATGAGTGAAAAATATTAGATATTATAATTATTCTTCTTTTGCATATTATGTTACTTAGAACAATTCTTTTAACCAACTTTAATTAATACAAATAGTCGGAGTGATAATAGGTCACTTCGCCTTTTTGTTTCACGAATTTAATTAATAGTTGAACAATATAAATATCTAATTAAATTTTTGGAGGTTAGCTTACCCATGAGACGCGAAAAAATATATTTAGCCGGAATTGGTCTTTTTTTTATCATTTTTTTATTGTTGAGTTTGTTTTATGAGACTGGATTGGAAAATAGTTTAGTTTCACGTGTCTCTAGTATTACTTTAGATAATCAAATTAAATTCCCTCCTTTCAATCCTAAAATTGTACCACCTTTTGGAACGGACTTAGTGGGATTTACATTGTTAAGCAAATTGGTTCAAGGTTTCAAATATACGTTTAGTATTTCTTTAGTACTAAGTGTCTTTCAAATAGCATTAAGCTTTATTTTAGGATTTTTAGCGATTTATAAATGGAAAAAAACCTTTATAGTGACAGTGTTTAAATATTTTGCAACTATATTTAGTTTAATTCCTAAACCATTTTTATTAGCATTATTAATATTACCAGTATATTCTGTTATTTATTTAAATGAAGTCCCAAATACTAAAACGAACTCTACGCTATTATTAATGCAGTTACTAGTTTTATTGGGAATAACAATACCTGATTTAGTTTTGATTTTTAATTCTGAAATATTACATTTGTTTAAAAAAGAATATTCTGAGGCGAGTCGTATTTTAGGTAGTAGTTCATGGAGAATGGTTTTCCGTTCATTACGACCTCAATTATCTATCGTAGTTTTGAATTTATTTTTTAAAACAATGATACAAAATCTTGCCATATTTATCTATTTATCGTATTTTCAACTCTTTCTAGGAGGAACGATAGAAGTAAAACTAGATGCAGGAGTTGAGTATCCTATATCATTATCCAATGAATGGAGTGGTATTATAGGGCAAAATATTAAATATTTATCTACTTCTCCATGGACTGTTTTAATTCCACTATTATTTTACTGTATACTAATATTTTTTCTTAGCCAAACCAATCGTTTACTTAAAATAATTTTGATAGGGGAAGAAAAATATGAATATATGTAGTTCTATTTTTAAATATATAGTATCGCTAGTACTTATTGTGTTTGGTCTACTAGCTTTTATCTCTTATAGTTTTAATTTAATTCTTGAAAATGGAACTTCAATTCAACAAAATTTTGAAAGTTTATTTACCCTTTCTTTTTGGAAATTTACATTTGGACACTATTGGAATTTTTCAGAAAACTATTCTCTTTTCCTTATATCGATTAGTTTATTTTCTGCGTTACTATTATTTCTAAGTTATGCTTTCTTTTACAGATTTTTTAGTCTGAAACTTTTAAAAAATTTACACTATATTTTAGATTTAATAGAAAATTTACCTGTTGTTGCCATTGTTATATTTCTTCAATGGAGTTTTATTCAAATTTACAAACTGACTCAAATAAGGCTGTTGAATACTATTGGAACTGTTAGCCAACCAGTAATTTTTGTTCCTTTTTTAATTGTTACTATTTTTCCTACTATTTTTTTAATCAAGTATATGACGCCATTTATTAAAGATTGCTATCAATCCAACTATTTTTTATTTGCCAGATCTTTAGGCTATACAAACTTATTTCTATTTTTACGTTATACTGTGCCTAATTTGGTTCGTCCACTTGAAAGTATTATTGGAATGATATACCTAGAAATGATTTCAGTGATGGTTTTTATCGAACTCCAATTTAATACAGGAGGTACACTTACTAAAATACAATCAATTTTTGAATTTCCGACTAATAATGCAGCACTTGATACATTTAGCTATTTATGTACTCTATGGTTACCATATATAGTAGTTAAGTTTATTTTTAAAGTATATAAAAGAGTGAATTAAAAAGAAAATTTTTTTGGCTAAGATAAATTATCATTAAAGTATTTGGAGGAATAGTATGTTGAAAAAGAGAAGTGTTCAGTTGTTTGTAAGTATTTTTATAGTATTAATTTTTGTATTAATTTATGCAAACATTAGTGGCGTTACTGCAAATAAGAGAAAAGAAATAGAATTTGAAAATAAAGTTATTCGATATGATAGACAGATTGAAGATATGCTTAACCAACATTTACTTATAAATGGTAATATAATAGAAAATCAAAATCGCATTAAAGCAATTCAACCAGAAAAATATTTTGTTTATTTCGGTAGAAATAACTGTCCGTATTGCCAAATTTTTTTACCAAACTTGTTCGAATTTTTAATTGATAAAAAGAATTTAAATATCTATTACTTTGATACAAATATAGAGAGTGAAAATAATGAGGAAATTAGTAAAAAGTTTAATTTAGAATATGTGCCCTCATTATTTAAGGTAGAAAAAAGTAAAATTGAAAAATATGATGAAAAGAACAATAGTTTTGAAGAATTTTTTTCTGAATAGTTAACAGATAGGGGATAACAGTATGAAAAAAAGCAAAGTAATTTTAGTTTTTGGGTTAATTGTGTGGGGATTTTTTGGATTAGGTCCATGGAGTAAATCTATAGATGATTTCTACGATATTAAGAAGAATAAAAATTTAAAAAGATAAGATAATTTAAAATATATTTTGAAGAGGGAGAATACGTTGGATATTTTAGTTGATTTCTTATTAATAATACTGGATACATTCCAAATTAAAAGTATGAAAAAATTTAGAAAGAATAAAAAACGTTAGCGAGTTGGGTTAAGGTCGGTAAAATAATCTGATTTTTGAGTAAAACAAGTGGGTGTAATCTATTTGTTGATTTAGCCTAAGTAATTTATGTACGTTTGGGTGCCACTATTAAAAAACACCATAGTAAAATTACTAGTAACGAAAAAGGGTAGTCAACAACTTATAAGTTGTTGACTACTCTTTTTTCGTTTTTTAAAAGCTGCTTGTAAAAGTTGTCTCATCTATTATCTAATCGTGCGATTAATATTAAATGAAATAAAAGTTGCAATTTCATCATTTTATTTATATAATAGGTACGAACGTATGTTCTTTGCTGTAAGAATAAGGGTGACGATCCTTGTAGAG
>NZ_JBBOPM010000002.1:0-113029 GCF_038003605.1 Carnobacterium sp. FSL E2-0243 | reverse complement strand
TCTTTGGAAAACAATCATCTTTTTTTAAACATTGTATTTTAAAATTAAAATTTGAATTCCTTTTCCTCTATTGATATACTATTTCATAATATAGAAAGGAAGAAAATTTATGAATAAAGTCATTTTAATGTGTGGAGTTAGCGGCGCAGGAAAGACAACTTTTTCAAAAGAAAAAGAAAAGGATGGATACATAAGGCTATCTATAGATGAACTTATCTGGGAAGATTATGGCGTATATGGTGTCGATTACAAATCTGAAGAATATGAAAAAGTGTCGGCCTTATCATCCACGAAGATGAAAGAACTAACTATTAAGTATGTGCAGAAAGGAAAAAATGTTATCGTAGATTCCAGTTTTTGGTCAAAGAGCCATCGAGATAGTTATCGTAAATTACTAGAAGATTATGAAGTAGAAATTCAAGTAGTTTACCTCAAAGCCGATTACGCCATACTTAAAAAACGCTTGGAAATTCGAAATCAAACTCAAACTGCTAATTCAGCTTTTCCAATTACTGAGGATATCCTTAAACGATTTTATTCAGGGTTTGAAGAACCCATAAATGAAAATGAAATTGTTATCATTCAAAGTTAAGTCTTAAAATGATTACCCACTTACTGTGTACTTGAAAGATACACAATTTCAGAAAAACAACGGGTAAACCATGTATATTTGAGTCAATTTAGCTAATTTCATTCTATTTTATACTTTTTGCCAAAAACAGTAGTTAATTACAATTTGATTTTGCCACAAGTTTTGGTACAGTTTTAAGTAAAAAAACAGCCTTTTTAAGGCTAATTTTGAAAACGGCATAAACAAATGTTTTTGCCTATCTTGCAAATCATAAAATAAATAAGATCAACTAGAAAAATCTAGCTTCTCTTATTTAAGATTGTACTATATATTTCAAAACACAGTATTTGAGGTTCCATTGCAAAGTTTAAAAATCAATGAAATTAAAGTATAATGGACCAAAAGTGGTAGAGGGATTCTTCATGAAAAACGCTTTTAAAGGAAAACAATTTGATAAAGTCATTATTATTGAAGCCGTAGGCTTATATTGCCGGTTTTCTTTGAGTTACCGTGAAGTGGCTGAAATTCTTCGACACCGCTGGATTTCCCTAAACCCTACAACCATTATGCCTTGGGTGCATGAATACAGTAAAATTCTATATGGGATTTGGAAAAAGAAACAAAAGCGACGGACGTATTCATGGCGCATGGATGAAACCTACGTAAAAATTAAAGGCGTCGAACATTACCTATATCGGACGGTTGATTCTCAAGGAAATACGTTAGATTTCTGTTTAATAAAAAAGAGAAATCACAAGTCCGCCATGGCTTTTCTTACAAATCTGATTAAACAATATGGGGAAACTAGAGCGCTGGTTAGCGATAAAAACCCAGCCATTATTTGTGCAATTAAGAAGCTTCGCAAGAAGAAATTACTAAGAAAACCGAGTATCGCAAAGTGAAATACCTCAATAATATCATTGAACAAGATCACCGACAAGTGAAAAAGCAGTTTCCGAAGTAGCTGGGTTTCAAAAAATACAGACGGCCTCTGCTTACATTAAAGGTATTGAAGTCGTCAACGCGTTATACAAAGAAAGTCGAAGAACGATTTCACTCTTCGACGTTTCCGTATGGGCTGAAATTGAAACTATGTTGGGAGTCGCATAGAAAATGGTCGAAAATTAAAGATATTCTTTCATTTTTGTTTTTACAAAACTTTGCAACGGAACCTTTTCAATCATTGATAACACTCTTTTCCTGTTTATTTCTAAAATGATAATAAGCCCCTAGCATACCGGCTTCATTTTCATGATGGGCAAAAACAATCTTGGTGTTAGCGACTAAACTTGCTAACAAATAATCGGCTACCTTTGCTTCTATTTTATCTTTTAAATAAGCTTTTTGTCCCATAATCCCACCGCCTAGAACAACCGTTTCAGGGTTAATCACATAACAGATTGTAGCAATTCCTTGTCCTAAATAGTCCACCATCCGGTCAATTGCTGTGATGCATTTTTCATTGCCTTCCTTGGCTTCTTTAAAAATACGATGACCATTCCAGTCGCTGTGATAATCCCCGTGAGCCTCTGACACAGCCCTCACGAGGGCTGTTGTCGACGCTAAATCTTGAAAAGTAGAATCCCCCATTTTTAAATACCCAATCTCACAAGCACTATTATTGTAGCCATGAAAGACATCTGTTTTCGTTAACATACAGCCACCTATACCAGTTCCAATTGTTAGACATAGTGTCACTTTACTTCCTTTGGCATTTCCTGAGAGTACCTCGGCTAATCCGGCGCAATTCACGTCATTTTCAATTTCACATGGCAAATTGTATTTTTCTTCTATTATTTGTTTAAATTGTGTCCCTGCATAATTTGGAATAGCTGGACCCGAGTAAAAAATCTTGCCTTTATCTGGGTCAACCATCCCAGCAGATGACAAACAAATTCCTGAAAGATTCTGCTCTTCTTGAAAACTGTCAATAATCGCCACTACTTTTTGCAAAATTCCTGGACCTCCAAGCTCTGCAGCAGTATCCATTTCATTTTTTTTCAGCAATTTCCCTTGATGATCAACTAATCCATATTTAATCATCGTACCACCAATATCTATTACTGCATATTTTTTCATTTTTTCATCTCAACTTTAACAACAAATTTGTTTTTCGTTGCTTGAATCAACTCAGCGGCTTTTTTAATAGTTATTTGATCACTTTCAATAATTTCTGCTAATGGGGAGCGAACAGAACCGATATCTAGCGCTTCATTCATTCGTAAAATTTCTTTAACGACAGCGTACATATTCCCATGTCCTGACACCATTAAACCAATGATATCATTAATTGCATATTGTAATTGTTTTGCTTCTTTTAATTTTTTATCTTTGATAAAAGTATTTAATTGTAGGAACAATTCCGGCATAACACCATAAGTGCCTCCAATACCACCTTGTGCTCCCATTAAACGTCCCCCTAAGAATTGTTCATCTGGGCCATTGAAAACGATATAATTTTCCCCACCAAGAGAACAGAATGTTTGGATATCTTGAACAGGCATTGACGAATTTTTAACGCCAATTACTTTAGGATTTTTCATCATTTCAGTGTAAAGGCTGGGCGTTAATGATACTCCTGCTAATTGTGGAATGTTATAAATAATAAAGTCTGTATTAGGTGCTGCTTCACTGATTGAATTCCAATAATGAGCAATTGAGTATTCTGGCAAGCGGAAATAAATTGGCGGAATCGCTGCAATGCTGTCTACCCCTAAACTTTCTGCATGTTTTGCTAACTCTATACTATCTTTTGTACTGTTACAGGCAACGTGAGCAATAATAGTTAATTTACCTTTAGCTACCTTCATGACATTTTCTAGCACAACTTTACGATCTTCTACACTTTGGTAAATACATTCGCCAGAAGAGCCATTCACATATAGTCCCTTAACCTTTTTTTCAATAAAGTAGTGGGTTAATTTTTGGACACGCTCTGGACTAATTTCTCCCTTGTCATCGTAGCATGCATAAAAAGCTGGAATAATTCCTTCATATTTCGTTAAATTTTTCATTATTTTTGTTTCTCCTCTGTATTGTTTATTTTTTTATTTCTGTTACAAATCGTTCAGTAATAAGTTGAGGGCGAGTAATAATTGAACCCACTACCACACTAAAGCAACCTAAATCTAATACTCGTCTAGCTTTTTTTGGTGTGTCTATATTTCCTTCTGCAATTACAGGATGTTTTACTTGAGCTAAAATAGTCCGTATAATGTCAAAATCATTCGCTTCAATTTTTAAGTCTCTACTTTGGTCTGTATAGCCCACTAAAGTTGTTCCGATAAAATCAAACCCTAGCTTATCTGCCAAAACGGCTTCTTCAACTGTGGAACAATCTGCCATCCAGAGCTGCTTTGGGTATTTCCTCTTTATTTCTTTAAAGAAGTCCGTTAAATTTTGATTATCTGGGCGGTTATCTATTGTAGCATCTAGAGCGATAATATCAGATTTAACGGAGACCAACTCATCGACCTCTTTCATTGTTGTTGTAATATATACTTTGGAATCTGGATAATCTCGTTTTACAATGCCTATAACTGGTAAATCTACACATTTTTTAATTTCAGCAATGTCTTCTTTGCTATTTCCACGAATTCCTGATGCACCACCTTCTTTAGCTGCTACAGCCATTTTCCCCATAATAAATGACGAGTGTAGTGGTTCCTCTGGTAATGCTTGACATGAAACAATTAACTTCCCTTTTAAATTCGCGACGTTCTTATTCAAATGACTTCCTCCAAATCCTATGATTTCCTTTTATTCATATTTTTTTAAAAAACGTTCGACAATTAGGAGCTGTACACACGTAAAAACTGAAAAACCAAGTACTAGAAAAACAGAAACCATGGCCATCATCATCACAATAGTTGCTTGAAATAATTGACTCATTACAAGTACAATTCCTGCTAAAAAAAATGACCCTGGGAGGTTGAGGCAAGCCATTAAAAAGCTTTTTTTAAATAGCACCTTAATCGATTGATCAAACTTGATACTCATGGGGATTAGATATAGAAAAATTATCAACAACACCAGCCCTCCACCGTAGCATAAAGCTTTAAATAATAAGAAAATTTGCCCTTCCCCAGTTTCAATAATAATCAAATCTGCGTACAAAACAACAGCAGCAGTCAACTCAATCAGACCAATAAATAAACCTTTTTTCCAATTTTTTTGTAATGCTTGAAAGAAAATTTTAGATGGAGCTTTACTCGACCCGCTTTTAATTTCTAACATACTGGCATATAAACTGCTTTGAGCAATACCAATAGTGACTATTGGCAAACAGCCTATTAAAAATAAGATATTTAAAATAAATAAATTATAGACTCCAGTAAAGGATTTTGTTAATTTGCTATCCGTACTAAATATCGAGTTTCCGTTATCTATCAATTCTTCTCACCTCAGTTTGCTTATAACAATTTATCCACAACTGCCTGTGAACTCTTATGTTGGTTTTCTAGACTTTGTTTTCTATTCCTTTGATAATAAGTGTGATAGAGCAAGTCCAACAAATAAAGCTGACTCATCTTAACGGTCAAATCGCCTCCTTCTAAGGGAGATTCCTTCCCACCACACAATAGAACCTCATCAGTGTAAGCTGTCAAAGGTGATTTTTTATAACGCGTAATTCCTGCAATTTTAACCTGATTATTTTTAGCAATTTTAGCAATATTCACAATATCTTTCGTTGCCCCAGAATAAGAAACTAAAAAGATTAAGCTACGCTCTGTCAACATTGATGTCGCCATTGCCTGCATGTGGGCATCTTCTATAATCCGCACTTTCGGGGTTATTCGGATAAATTGGTTCCAAATATCATGGGCTGTCTGTAAGCTATCACCAACACCAAAAAAATACACAGAATCAGCTTCCTCAATCAGCTTAACAATCTTCATAATTGAGTCTTTGTCCAATAAATGATAGGATTCTTCAATAGCTTCAATCTGCCTTTGCATACGTCTTTTTTCAAATCCGGTATCCTCTGAGCTTGTTTGTACCTTGTGCCCATTTTCATTGGAAGCTAAATACAACGATAATTGCATTTTAAACTCTTGGTAACCACCAAATTCTAACGTTCGGCAAAAACGATACACACTTGTTTCGCCAACTTCACAATCATTGGCTAATTCAGTAATAGACATATAGATAACCTTTTCTTTGTTAATCAAAATATAATCAGCGATTTTCTTCTCCGATTTTGTTAATTGATTGTAACTTATCTGTATTTTTAATGGTAAATCCATTCTTTTCACCCTACCTTTTTAACTAACTAGACTACCATTAAATAAGGACTTTGACTACATATTTTTTAACCTCACTACTTGTTAACGTACTTTTCCCTGCTTGATGCGCTTCTTCTGGTAAAAATAAAAGGAAATTACCTACAGATAAAGAAAATGTGTAGGTTTCACTACAATTTACTAAACCAAAATCATTTCCTTCGTCATAAGGCTTCGTTGCTACTTCTTCTCCTGTTCCGTAGGTAACTTGCTCTTCCCCCTCAATCACAATATGAATATCTGCATAGCGCCTGTGGTACTCAAATTCTTTGGGTTTATCGGACTTCAATTTATTTTTTTGTACCATCAAATAAATTTGTTCTCTTAATATCTCATTCTTACCTAATTTCAATTTGGATAAATCATTATTTGACAAATAAGCAAGTGCTTTGGCTAAATTAGGATACATTCCTTTGTAGCTCTCTAAATTTTCAATCTTATCATAAATCATTTGGGGCTTCCTCCTATTTGAACCACTTAATTTAAGCTGTTTTATGTGTGCTTAATCGTTCAAGGCTTTAGAACGCCTTAAACCTTTATCAATCGCTTTATTTCCTGCTTCAACAAAAGAATCTAATGCATCTTTAGTCGTTTTTTCATTTGTGAGTGCTGCTTGAATTTCTGGATACAAAGCATTTCTAATTTCAGCATAACCTGGTGTATTGTTTGAAAAATTCACCACATATTTATCATTATTCATATAGGTTTCTAATAAAGGTAAATTCTCCTTCTCTGCTTCAACAATACTAGTCCTAACTGGTAAGAAATTCATACTCGCTTGAATTAATTCTTCATTTTCAGAATAAAATTTAACAAAATCTTGAGCTAAATTCATTCGTTCATCACCATTGGTATTAAAAACACCTGAACCTAGTACGTAGGTAAATGATAATGGTTGGTCTTGGCTAGGAATATTTGCTAAGCGGATATCAAACTCATCTAGCGAACCATTTTTCATATTTTCTAACATACCCTCATACAAAACTGCGTTAGCAAAACTAATGCCCACTTGTTTATTTTGAAACATAGCGTTCACATCACTACTTGAAAGTGACTCCGCACCTGTGGTCAATAATTTTTCATCGTTTAACTCTTTTAAAAAATCAAGAGCTTCGACTCCTGCTTTTTGGTTAACATTTAAGTTGCCTTTTTGTTCAAAAAAAGGACTGCCAAACATACGCAAATACATCATATTCCATGTATCACCTTGATTATTTTTTGCATAAAACCCTAGTGGAGCTACTTTATCATTACTTTCTTTCAATGCTGTTAATATTTTTTTGAAATCATTAACAGACCAATCAACAATGTCATTTTTTCCAGCCATATATTCCTCTAACCCAGCTTCT
Source organism: Carnobacterium sp. FSL E2-0243 (assembly GCF_038003605.1). Lineage (NCBI taxonomy): Bacteria > Bacillati > Bacillota > Bacilli > Lactobacillales > Carnobacteriaceae > Carnobacterium > Carnobacterium sp. FSL E2-0243. The sequence goes on along the minus strand of NZ_JBBOPM010000002.1, from coordinate 105,827 downwards.
TTAAACATTTCTGCATTATAAACTAAAAGTCCAGGATTTTGAGCAAATGGATAAAAATAGGTCTTGTTATTAATACTTACATTATCCCATATTGCCGTAGAAATATCTGCACGATTGGTTTCATCAATGACAGAGTCAAAGGGTTCCAATAAACCTTGATGTGCAAATGTCGATAAAACAAAGGTTGAATCAAAGAAAATATCAGGCAAAGTGTTGGTTTGTGTTGCCACACTCAGCTTACTATCTCGCTCATCTCCGGGAACAACTTGGACACTAATTTTTGTCCCTGGATGCTCTTTTTCATACAATTTCGCAGCTGTTTTAAGAAAGCTATCGTAGTCCGCTCCTTTTTCATCAGCATCAAAGGTACCCTTCCATTGCGGGGTTAACCACACTTCAATTTCATTTTGCGCTTGCTCATTGTTGGATGAACAACCTGCCAAACCAAGAAGAGCTATACATGCCGTTGCTAAGAAAACAATTAATTTTTTTTTCATGAATCGATTCCCTCCTATTATTCTTTTACTGATCCGGCTGTTGCTCCTTTAACGAAAAAACGTTGGAATAAGAAAAAAATGATAATCATTGGTAAGGCTGCAATTGCTGCACCCGCAACGCGCAATCCGATATTAGGATTTACATCTTGTTGCAAACTAGCAACACCAATAGTCAACGTCTTCATTTCTTTACTACGAGCCATCAATAACTGCCATAAATAATCATTCCAAGCCATTACAAAGTTCAAAATAAATAATGCACCTAACCCTGGTTTAACAATAGGTAGCATCAATTTATAGAAAACAGTCCACTCATGAGCACCATCAATTTTAGCAGATTCACGAATTGACTCTGGAATTGCTTTAAAATAAGAATATAACATGAAGGTTCCAAATCCAGTAGCTAAATTAGGTACGATCATAGATTGATAGGTATCAATCCAATTTAATTTGACAACGACATCAAATAAAGGAACAATAAAGGTTTCTTTTGGCACCATGATAGAAACAATGACAAGTAAAAATAAGACTGTACGCCCTTTGAAATGAAGTTTTGCAAATCCATAGGCGGCTAAAGCAGATATAATTACACTAAACAAACCAACAAAGAATGATACGATAAAACTATTGGTAATCCATTGAACTGCGGGTTGTCCTGAAAACAATTCTTTTAGATTTCCCATGAACCAGTTTTTAGGTAAAATATCTGGTGGCATTTTATAAATTTCTGCGGATGTTTTAAAAGTATTCGTTAACAACCAAAATAATGGGAGTAAAAATAAAAGAGCAATTACAAACACAATTATATTGGTAATTAAATCAAATCTTTCCATTCGTTTTAATTTCTTTAACATCTATATCCTCCTAATTATTTTGTTTTTAAGAATGATTTCAATTGTGGCATGCTTAATAATAAAGCAATAATAAACATCAATACACCAATAGCTGAAGCAACTCCAGTATTATTATAAACAAAAGCATTTTGGTATAAATAATACATCATTGTGACTGATCCATTATTTGGCCCACCGCCTGTTAATAGCTGAATAACAACAAAAATCTTCAACACAGCAATGATATTGATAACTGTTAAATAAGCTGTCGTTGGCTTCATTAATGGAATTAAAATATGGCGAATTCGTTGCCATCTTGTTGCACCATCTAACTGTGCGGCTTCAAAATAATCCTCTGGTAAACCAATCATTGTAGCTAAATATAAAATGATGGCTTGACCCACATTCCCGATAAATGTAACAAAAATAATAACAGACATAACTGTATTGGGATTCCCTAAAAGGTTAACATCTTTAACCCCCATATTGCCCAACATGTAACTTATTAAGCCATTTGATGGATTTAGTAAAAAATTCCAAATAATACTCATAACAACCATTGAAACCATTACTGGTAAGTAATAACTCCCTCGAATAAACGACACGTATTTTGAATTTTTATCATAAACTGTAGTTGCTACAAATAAGGCGAACACAATAGTAAGAATTACAATTGCAGCAACAAAAAAAATAGTATTTACTACTGACTTCATGAAAATAGGATCACTAAACAAATTAATAAAATTATCAAAACCAACAAAATAAGAATCCATACCATACACTTCATAAAAGCTCATCTTAAATCCATTAAAAACTGGATAGATTATAAATACAGCCATCAATATTACCTGTGGTGCAATAAATAGATATCCAGAAAAAGGGTTCTCAATGCTTGTGAATTTTTTCTTCTTTTTTTCATTCATTTTCTAATATATCCTCCTCATATTAATCTAGATTATCTCCTAATGTCTTACTATCTTTAATCCTCCTCATTATAATTATCAGATTTCGAACCCGCTTACAAAACAGAATTCTTCATTCACTCATCTAATGGAACTAACAACAACATTTTGTATGCGTTTTCAAAATCAGTATACTACATAAAAAATAAAAAAGGAAACATTTTCCAAAAAAAAATAAAAAAAGAAAATTCCCTCCTTAATTTATTTTTTTATTTAAAAACTTGTCTTTTATATGAAATATGAATTCTATATATTTAGTTCATTTGAAAATTTTATGTTTTTCTAGTAATCTTAATGGTTGCATCAGAGTCAATAATTAAGACAATTTGTTCGAGATACTTTTTAAGGAGTTATTATTACCTAGAACTAAACAACAACCAAACTATGTAATATGTGAAGACACTTATTTAAAAATCATATCCAAAAACGACAAAACTGAAACGGCCTACTTTCCTGAACTTCTGAACATCGTCATTCTAACATTAGAAAATGACCCTTTTGATTTTCTTGGGTATATCTATATGGGTTCAGTTGAAAAGTTTAAAAATCAATGAAACTAAAGTATAATGGACCAAAAGTAGTGGAGGGATTTTTCATGAAAAATGTTTTTAAAGGAAAACATTTTGATAAAGTCATTATTATTGAAGCCGTAGGCTTATATTGCCGGTTTTCTTTAAGTTACCGTGAAGTAGCTGAAATTCTTCGACTTATGCTAGTTTGAAAATACATCATATAGAGTTTAAGGGTATACGATGTGACTCGGCTCTTATAATGGAATCACGGACAATGTATTCGATAAAATCAACAACTAAAAAAGTAGTCAAGAACTTATACGTTGATGACTACCCATTTTTATTGTTACTAGTAATTTTATTATGGCGCACTTTAATAGTGGCACGCAAACGTATAGATTTAAAAAACAACATAATCAAATGAAAGGAACTGGCAATGGTAAAGAAAAGTAATGTACCTAATAACGACAACATCATAAATATTAATTTGATTCCTAGCATACTTTCCCACTCCTTCCAATGTTTATAGTTATTCATCTTACTAACTATAAACAAAGTATAACATATTTGTTATACTTTGTAAATACATGTTATACTTTTGTACATATTATTTACACTTTTGTTTTATTGTTGTATAATAATGAAAAGGAGGCGTTTAACTTGCTACAAATTCATGATATTTTAGAAAATGACTCACTCTCCACAGATGATAAAATAATCGCCATAGAAGCGTTTTTAAAAGAAGACCTAATAAATATTAAAGAAGCAATTGAAATCTTAGGAGTAGCCAGAATAACCGTAAATAGACATATAGAAGATGGGAATCTCCCTCTCTTAATCAATAAAGGCCAATTTAAAGTTCTAAGTAAAAATGATGTCATCAACTTTAAATCAACAATTGATTCTACAAAAGAATTCTTCAAGAAAAAGGAAAGAAATTAAAATAAACGATTCTAACTCACAATAGTGTGAAAGAATCGTTTTTTATTTTCTAATTCACCTGGTCACCAAGTTTTTCTTATGCAAAAAGGGACAAGAAATATAAATAATTTCTTGTCCCTTTTTATATGGTTATTTCTAGACTGCTAATTGCTTATATCGATAAATCTTTCTAAAAACTAACGCAACTAATAAGAAAATTGTTTTTACTACCAACACGATTAAATGAAAAGCTATAGAGCACGCTAAGAAAATTAAGGTGAATAATAAAGATGTCACCATGATTAATAGTCTAATTCCTGCCATAAATATCCACTCCTTTCATTTATTGTGTTGCCTAAACGTAATAACTCTCAACTTTTGTTCTTGTTTTCCTCACGAATAATAGTCACTGTTAAATTTTCAATAGTATAAATTACTTCTTCAAATGAGATCCCATTAGCGAATGAATTTGTTTGAGTATATTCAGTCCATCTTCTTTTAACACTATCACTATTCTTAATCAATGGAAAGTCTTGACTATAATAATCGTTGAATGCATTTGTTAACCCTCGTTGGTCAAATGTTTTTCGAATACTTTTTTCAAGAGTTTTATCATTCAATTGCTCCATCTTAGTTATTGTATAGATATCGTACAAATCTTTTGACCTAGTATTTATTGAACCAAGCGCATAAAATGCACTTAGTTTCTCAGATAGGATCTGTTCTGTTGGATAAGCAGCAATGTTAATTTCTCTGTCTCCAAATAATATAGGATGTGTGTGATTGTGTACTGGAGGAAAAATCGAGTCTCCAACCGTAACATCAATTTTTAATGATTCTTGAATCCGTTCATATTGCGCTTTTAGCTTCACTTCAAACCCATCATATTGGAATCCTTCTCGAATACCCCGAATAGATTTCAATTCAAATTTAATCCCATCTACTGTTGGTTCCGAAAAAATAGTATTAAATACTTCTCTTAATTTCTCTTCCGACACTGCTATTTGTTGAATCGTTGTATCAATATCCTGTGTCGTTCGATTTTCAATTCCGTATCTAGAGCCTACTAAAAACCCACCTTTTAGAACAAAATTCGTTTTGTATTCAGATTCAGCAATAGCTTCCAATAATCGATCCATCATAAAATGTTTTAAAACTAATTGTGCCGGAATATTCTTTTCTTTTGCTACATTTCTAACTAGTGCTTTAAGTTGAACTGGATTCATTTTGTTCATCCTTCCATTTAAACCAGTGCCTGAATATAGGAATCTAATTCCTTATCCACAGGTAGATAGTTCATGTACTTCAGTAATTTTGGAATGTCTCTATCTTTCATTTGCATATAATTTTTTACAGCTTCGATTTTATATTCACTTAACGTTCTCGACCACGGATTCCAAACATCACAAAGGGTACGTTCTTTATTATACATTCTTAATTCATTCCCTAACACACTTTTCACATAAATCATTCCTAATAAGTGATACTCTGCCTTCACATAATGAGCATCAATGGGAATCTCCTCTAACACTTTTTTATTTAAATGATACCCTTGAGGAAATGAAAAGTGAACTTTTTCTGGTAATACATTACTTAAATCGTGCAAAGCTAATGCAGATTCATGAGATAAAATCCCTTTTTCAAATCGTTGCTGAAGGAGAAAATTTGTATCTTCAAAATCACTACTCCCAATAAAAAGTCCTCTATAAACTTGTTCAAGTTCACCCGACTTAAGCATACGATAAATCGTATTTCGTGCAATACCAGCATCGTTAATTTGGTTCCAAGATAAATTACCATTATATTGATCCAATAATTGATAGACACTTTTTTTCATGATATTGCCCCTTTCGTGTACAATTACACTTTTATTATAACATAATTAAAGTGTAATTGTACACAAACGGACTATTATTCGTTAAATAAACTTAATTGCGTTGTGTTTTGTTCAATTCGTTTTAACGAATTTTTGTAATAACTTTCATTCATTTCAAAACCTATATATCTTCGTTCTGTGTTAATCGCTGCAATGGCTGTCGTTCCACTTCCCATGCAGTTATCTAGAACAAGGTCATTTTTATTTGTATAGCTTCTTATCAAATACTCTAGCAGTTCAACTGGCTTTTGAGTAGGGTGAAAACAGTGTTTTGATTCCTTGTTAAATTTCAACACATTATTTGGATATCCACTAAATTCTTGAATATATCCCTTCATAGCCAAGCTCTCTGAATGATAAATATCACTTTTATCTGGATTACGTCTTGTTTTAACTTGTGGGTTTCTAATTGGAACAAGCCCTTGCGGATAATAACGTGGTGTTCCTTTACTAAAAACTGAGATTGTTTCTACTGACCGCATGGGTTGTTTTTTAGCAAAAGCAAATCCAGTAGCGGTATTTTTCACCCAATACCAATCATATTTATATTCCTTTAAATTACTAGCTCTAAGTGCTGTAGAGAAAGGTTCTGCACCAAATAGGACAATTGCTCCATCCTTCTTAATCAAACGTCTATACTGCTCCCACAATTCATCAAACGGTAGTATTGTGTCCCATGAACATGCTGTTGTTCCATAAGGTAAATCACAAATAATTGCATCGATACTTTCATTTGGCAGTCGTTCCATTCCTTTTAAACAATCTTCATTAAAAATCGTATTGATTTCCATTTAATTTCTCCCAATAAAGTGCGGCCACACAAGTTCTATTTATTTAAGATCTTATGAACCTAGTATACTGAGAAGTCGGTTTACACATGGTTAAAACGTTGATTTACAAAGGTTTCTAAAAGGTTTCATTTCTTTAAATGGTATAAAGCACAATTTACATCCCCTCTTTTTCATTTTATTTAAAGTATTTGGCTATCTCATAAATGACTAAAGTCGTCACGCTGTTACCTGCCTGTTTATACAGCTGAGAATTTGACATTGTAGGCTCATATTCACAATCATAATGATTTAATTGTCGATTTAGTATGTCGAAAGCTATTTCTTTACTACCGAATTTTGCGGCTAAAAATGCCCAATCAGGAAATGCCTGGAGTCGCCAACATTCCATAGGCGTTAGTTTCCGTATTTGAAAGTCTTCAGTTAAAATTCCTTGTTGGTCGTTCGTTAGTAGCGTGTTGGCAATATCTTTACCAACACGCCCTCTTCTAAACTCTGAGTCTGGGAATGAAAGATTAATGCTATCCCCAACTGTAGCTTCAGCATATCCTTTCTTCGTTGATTCTTTAATGGCGATTTTTGGTTCTTGCCCGCCACCACTCATTGTAGTCAATGTTGTTGATATTCCATCAATATCTAGCACACTAGAGCCTTGACGAAAATTACTTTCTAAATTTCCCATGACCATAATTCCATGTCGGTCTTGAGCTGTTACAGTAAACATATCTTCTTCATTTGATTTAAATCTTCTACCATTTTGTCTATTTTTTAGTCTATCTGGAGTCAGTACAGGGAGTACTATTTTATTTCCTTCACCATTATTAGTTGTCAACGTAGGAGATAATCCATTACTATTATAAACTGATCCATTCATCCCTCTTTTTGAAGGATTGACGTTCCCTACAACAATTTGTTTAGGTGATTTATAGTCTGTTGCAGTCAAACAACTCATTACACCATCCGTATAAAAAGTTCGTTCTCGTGTATGCAGACTGACATTGTTTTCAACATGAGTCGTTCCAGCTAAACTTATTTTTCCTGATTTACTATCAGTTGATTGACCTTCTGTTGTGAGAGGAAAAATGTTTGCGGAACATTCTCCTCTAAGATGTCCGATAATATAAATCCGCTCTCGATTTTGGGGGACGTATCCTTTACTGTTAATACACGAGAATTCCACATCATACCCAAGCTCATCCAGCGTTCTGAGGATTGTTTCAAACGTAGCCCCTCCTTCGTGATTGAGTAGTCCTTTGACGTTTTCAAGGAATAAAATGCGAGGTCTGAGAATAGATGCGAACCGTGCAATCTCAAAAAAGAGAGTTCCTCTAGTATCTGAAAAACCTCGTCTTTTTCCCGCAAGGCTGAAAGCTTGGCACGGAAATCCTCCGCAGAGAACGTCGACACGTCCGATTCCTCGAATAAAGTCATCTGTGATTGTTGTAATATCATGCATTTCCACCTCGTTTTTCGTAGTATGAATTGACTTGTAACTCTTTCTTGCATAGGAATCAATTTCGCAAAAACCTAAACATCGATGTCCGGCTTTTTCCATTCCTAAACGAAATCCTCCCACTCCGGAAAATAGATCCAAAAAAGTTAAAGAGTTTGTATTTGCTAATTCATTTTGAGTTGCTTCTTGTTCGTTAAGTTGACTATTTTTTTTCAACATGGGCTAATCTTTCCCACAGCTGTGTTCGAGTATTTCAAGTACTTGATATATTCATCTTAACGAAAATAAGGGTGGAAAAAGGCTGATATAATAGTACTTAAGCGATTGCTAAACGTTTATTTTTTCAACACTAACAAGCTCAATCCGCAACTAAACTGGAGCATTGTTTTTTTAGAATCATCTACAACAATATTTTTTTGATAATGTATTCTTTCGCTCACATTTGAAACAGTTAATCCATAAAAATAACGCAACATAAAAATTTTCCTTCTTCTTTCAGTTATCTCGGGGCGGTAAGGGTGTATGATAGAAGAATACCCAACTACAAAATATTTGTGGAGTCGCTCATACTCAGACTGATAAATTTCAAGACTAGTATTTGTTTCAATTTTACTGCTTGAATCTGATTCAAAATTAACCAATGTATACTCAGATGTGAGTTTTGGCAATATCGGTTGACCAACACGTTCCCTTGCTGTTTTGTAAGCAGCAATGAATATTCCGACATTGTGTTTCGTTTGTTTCCAATCAATTTCATCATATGAAGGCAGTTCATAGTCACGAATATCAAAAAGTTGCACACAATAACCTCCTTTGTGTTAAAATATAGAGGTTGTTGTGTGGCTTGCCTAACGACAGCAATAGGGTTGGCGGAGAGAAATCTCCGCCTTTTTCCTTGTCTTTAGTTAAAAAAAATGGGAAAATACTGTTCGTTCATCCAACTTAATGACTATAATACCTACATATCGTTTTTATTTTTTTCACGTTTTGCCTTCCATAATTTTTTTGGAATAATAGTTAAGATCCACCAACAACTTTTTACAAATAAGAGCAATAAAAAGAGCACCATTCTAATAAAAAGTATTACTATAGAAAATAGAATTTTTAAAATTTTCAACTCTAACATTTAGAATTAGCTCCTTTCTATAATTGATCTGATTAAAAATAATGATTATCGTTCGAGGTCTTCTCTCTTTGCATGTTGTTTTTTCTTTTCTTGTTCCTTTTGAGGAACTTTGTTCAATTCAACAAGGAGTTCTTTCACTTGTAAATACCTCGTTAAATTAGTTTCTTGACTAGTTAGCTGTTCTTGTAATACTTTTTCCTGAGTATGGTTTTCTTTAACTAATTCAATAACTTTATTTGAGTCCACATTAGGACTAATTCCTCGTTTTTCTAATTCATTTTTGGAAACTTCAAATGCCTTAAGTTCATCTTTAAATTTCATTGATAAACTATTTTTCTGAAATCCTGATTGCTCAACAGAAACATACGTATCGTAGTATTTTTGATAGGTAATTAAGAATTTGGCTACCGTATTGTACTCCCCAATCTTCTCTTCCAAACTTTTTATACTAACTCTAGTGGAATCAACTTGACTCATTAATTCATCAATCGTTTTCATTAGACCTGGTATATCCTTAACTTTATTTTTTCTCAAAAGAGAGAGATTTTCAGCCAACTCTTTTGTATGTTTAATTGACAATCTTCTATCTAAATTATTGAGTTTATATTTTAAATGGTCATCTAACATTGGGGATTGGTCTTCAATTACTTTTATTAAGTCTTTACCCTTAATAGGTTCATATGGTATTTTTTTCTTGCTGTTATTGCTTTGTTCTTTTTGATAGTAATAGTTCCAATTATTTGATAATTCAATAGAAACTTTCTTTGACATTTTATTGTAATGAACAAACTCTTTCGGTAAAAAGAAACGAGAAATCCCATGACTCTCAAAATTAAGACTGACTCCTTTTTCACTTATTGATTGAATATTTTTTGCAGAAATTTCAATCGTATGCCGAGGTATTTCTAATTTTGTTTCTAATTGTCTAAGTAACATTTCACCTTTTAAGAAAAAGTTCGTCTGCTTCCCATTCTCCATAAAATAATAATTAAATTGATCCCCCAAATGAATTTGATATTTTTTTTCTTTTGGTAAAAAATCAACATGGTTCGCATCAATAAAAATATGACCCGTCTGACCTGTTCCATTGTCAGCACGAATTAATAATCCTTCTTTTGTAATTTTTTCAATCATAGAATCATCTAATAATACAGGAGAATCAATTTCACTGACTGCCGTTTGAGCCTGTTCTTCATATACCTCTTTAAGTGGAATTGTTAGTTCTTCCCTAACTAAGGGCATACCTTTTCTTAATTGTTCGGTTATTTTATCAATGGTCAATCCTTGATTAAGAACTCGTTCATTAAGCTTCAAGTTTTCTGTATCTAGAAATTCAAACTGAACTTCACCTTTACGATTACGCTTATAGCTAATTGAGAATTCATTTTTTAATATCCTTTCAAAATCTTCAATTGAAAGACTCTTTTCAAATGTTTCTAAAATGGAATTTTCAGTTCGACTAATTAACATTTCATTTTGTTTTAGTCTTTCTTTTAGTCCATCTTTTGTAAAACGACCATCATCAGAAAGTTTTTCATCACGTGTATTTCTCTTTTGGTCTTCAAAGTTATAAGTAACATGTTTGCCAGTTAAGTCCATCGTTACTCCTAACTCTTGAGCATGAGAGACTAATGATTCCAAATTTGTTTCACGTTCTAATAAAAAACTCATACGTTTACGTATTTGAACTCGATATGTTGTTTGAGTTCTGTACTTCTGATACTGCTGATAATTATTTTTTAATGGGAGTTTTTCTGGAAGAACAGAAAGCCCATGTTCTGCACATAGCTTGTCACTTATTGACCGAATTTGTGAAGCTGTTTTATAAGGTACGCAGCGAAACTTTGTATGGGAATAAAATGATGTAGCATTAAATACAATATGATTATGGATGTGCTCCTTATCTATATGGGTTGCAATCACGAATTCGTGCTTACCACCTAACATTTCTTGCATTAATTTTTTCCCAATTTCATGAGCTTCTTCTGGAGTAATATTATCTTCAGGAGAAAAACTTTGGATAACATGATGTGCTCGTATATCTGCACCACCAACATTCCTATAATTCCCTTTAACCTCACGAGCTAATTCTTGTGTCATTGCAAACTCAGCAACACTGAATGATGGATCACAATTATAGCCAGATACTAATTCACCTTCACTTGTTTTTAAATCATTCGTGATGTAATCAATTGCTTGTTGTTGTTCTGATTTTTCTTTATTGGTTTTATCGAAATCCATGATATACTCTAAAGCTTCTTTATGGCTTCTTTTAATTTGAAGAATTTTAGTAACTGCCATCTAAATCCCTCTCCGGTCTTCGTAAATAATTTTTAACAAACCTCGATTAATTTCTTTGGTCAAACGAATATAATTTTGGTTCATCATATTCATATCGTCACGAGTAAAGCTTCCAGTTCCATTTAATTTTTTTGCAATCTGATTGATATTGTTTCCAATCATAGAAAGCTGTTTTATCAGTTCTTTTAAATCTGAAAAGTCTTTATGAATGACAAGACCCTCTGTTAGCATCCGTCTACTGTAAGATGAAAAGTTTGTAGTATTGGCCAACTCCATTTTACGTTGAATTTGTAAGTACTCATTTTTGGATAATCTAATATTTTTTTGTACGTCTCGTTCTCTTTCAACCATTACTATCTCAGCTCCTTTAGTAAACATAACGAAATTTTTTATTGACATAATATACAGGAACGGAGAACGCTCATTTCAAGGGCGGTTTTGGCGCAAGCATTGCAAGTGGCTAGCCACTTACTAAATTATATAGGCAGACAAGAAAATCTTGTCTGCCTATATAAACTTTGGGGGTTCCCCCCAATCTCCCTTTCCTCTAGCTTTTCTGTTCTATTTTTTTTTCTTACTTTGTTCTTATTTTCGATTTTTTTACGTGTATGATTTCATCATTGACTAACTCCAATGGAGGGATTTTATCGTAGTAGATTAAGAACTCTTCATCCGTCATTTTTTCAATTTTTAGGATCATTTTTCTTTGTTCATTGGCTTCTCTTGAATCTAAAGTAGCCATCTCTTCTTTCAACTCATCTAGTAATTCCTGTTTTGTTGGTAAAGGTTCCATGCCTAGATATGTCCCCTTACTTAGTCCTATAACTGCTTCCATATTTTCCTCAAAATTCAAGGGATTCGAATTGGTTGAATAAGTCATTATTTATCTCTCCTTCTGTGGATTTTTCTTGCCCTGCTGACGTTCCTGGGCTTGGGACTTTTTTACATTTTCATTGTGATTATCAGAGCGGCCACGTGCAATTCCGAGCTTCACTCCGACTCCTTGTTCTACTTGTTTTTCTTTTGAAAGCTCTTCTAAACTTTCATTAATTCCAGTAATTACCTTATCAGCTTGTTTTTGAATTGTAGCAAAACTTTGAGTAAGTTCTTTCACTTCTTTTCCACTACTCCATGAAGCAAGATAACCGAATGAGTAGTCTGAAGTATCTAACCCAAATCTAGAACAAACTACAAAAGCGACACTCTCAGCTTCAACTTCCATCGTTCGTCTATCTTTATCTTCCCTTAATTTTGGCTCATGCAAATGACTGTGGGTAATTTCATGGATAAGTGTTTTTATTGTCTGAGCTTCACTCATCCCTTTGTTTAAAGCAATCCGTTTGTTTCCGAAATCACAATACCCTTTTGCACCACTTTGAATCTCCTCAAATTCAATTTTATAAGAGGTAGTGCTAGCTATTGCTTCAAACAATTTACTATAATCATTAACCGGTCCACTTAACTCTTTTGTTAAGGTTGGCATCGGTGCTCCATCTGTTTGGGAAACATCAAAAACAGTCATAGTCTTAAAACGTCTAACGGTAACTTCTTCCGTTACAGTTTCCTTTTTACCATTAATTTCTTTTGTTTTAGTTTGTTCTTGCTTGATGTTCATTGGAGCAAGAATCTTGATTCCTTTTTGTCCTTTTACAACATGACGTTCAAAAACTTTTTTCCAAGTTTGAAAACCAGCCACTGCTTTTGCATTTGGCATTTGTTGCAAAATTAATATTGTATTGCTCCAAGAATAATTATGAAATTGACTCATTGTTTTTAAATATTGTTTATACTTATCTGATTCTAAAAAATCTTTAACTCCTTCTCTTGCATATTCCACTAAATCTTTTGTAGTTGCATTTTCTTTAAAACTAGGTGACAAAGTAGCTGCTCTTTCTTTTTTATTCTCCTCTTTTGTTCCAGGTTCAAACAGAACTTTATCTGTTATTTTTGACCCTTTCGGTTCATGGTTTTGGTTAACTGACTTATTTTTACTTGAGTGATCTGTAATAACTGCTTCGCTTTTTGTTTCAATTGAAGTTTCTTTTTTTCCTCTACGAAAAAACCCTTTTTTACTTTGTGCCTCATTTTCTTTTTGTTCTCTTTCACTTGTCACTTCTTCATTCTGATTGACAATAGTCTGAACAAAATTCTCCGCTTGTTCTTGTCGATCAAAGTATATCGGATTCCCTACTCGTGTCGGATCTTGGAAATAAATCATTTTTTTATTTGCTGAAGCGGACCAAGTTTCAAAATCTTCAACGTAAATATTCTTCCAAGCTGCTGCTGAAATTTCTTGCTCTTTTGTTTCAATAGGGGTAGATAAGTGTGATTCTTTTTTCGCCAATAAATTCTGACTCATGACTTCATAATACAAACGATCTTGATTATCACGATTGTCAAAATACGTAGTTGCGCTTTGATAAGAAATTGTTTCACTCCAGGCATTACCATCAAAACTTTGAAGATAAGCCTGAACATTAGCATACTCTCTAATATAAGCTCCATTTACAATGTCTTGTATCATATAAACTCCAGCCTCATTTTGCTTCACGTTCAAGGCAGCCAGTTCATGATAAGGGATGTACTCTTTATCTAGTCCATCATATTGTTTGGCCCAATCGTTCAATGCTACTAACTCATTTTGAAGATTTTCTTTTTGCATGTTTAATTGATTTTGTTTTAGTGCATTTGCATTCACTTCTTGTGCAAATTCATTAAACTCAGCAAATGTTTCAAATGTTTTGGGCTCTGTACCAGGTATCGCCATCACCAACATCGGTTCCATTTTAGTTGCATCGAATGTAGATTCATTAGCTGATTTTCCTTTTTCACTTTGATTTTGTTTAACTCCCATAAAAGTACTCGTATGTTGGTACATTGCTTTTGTTGCTTCGGGTACTAGCTTTCCTTCACCTACATCCAAAGAAACATGTTTCAAAGCTTCCAGTTTATCTTTCATGACTAACTGATCTCTATCTTCATGGACAAGATTTTCAATAAAAACTTGAGCATTTTGAAAGGCAACTGATTGACCAAAATTAAAGTCCTTATGAGTTACAAGATAATCTCCTAAAGAATGAAACCAAGTGTCTGCACTTTCTAGTACTATTAAGTTTTCCGGTGTTAATTTTAATTCGTTTATTTCATCAATTGGAACATATTCTTTACCAACACCATCATATTCATTTGCCCATTTTTTAAATTCATTCAATCGTGTTAAATTCAGTTCTACTTTGCCTGCAGTTGGCATATACGTTTTGTGAACTTCTGACAACTTTTCTGCACTGTCATATGCTGTTTGAATTGAATCATTGGTCATCACTTGAATCATTGCGGCAAATTTAGAATCTTCCGGAAGTTGCCCCGCTATCTTACCAGGTATCTTTTTCCCATCCTTGTCTTCAATCAATTGATTATCTATCAACTGCTGATTCAAATAATCCATTTGAATCGTTAATCGCATATTATCAGAAGGCGACAACGCTCCTTTTTCTAATTCGGTAATTTCTTTTGTCAAACCTTCTAACACCAAATCTATTTTATTTTCTAAATCTTCAGAAAGAGTAAATACAGATTTTTCTTCCTCTTTTTTATGAATATTGACTATGCTTTCAGTAAGCTCTACCATTGATTGTGGTGTAACGTTAGTATAAGCATCGACTAATTCTCTAATCTTTGAACCTTCTTTTAGTTGATCCCCACGCTCACTAACCACAAGTTTGTTTTCTTGTACCTCAACTAGTTCATTTGCAATTAATTGCTCTTTAAGATAATCAACTTGAAGCGACACTCTCATTTCTTGAACTGGAGTAAATGTTCCATTCTCTATAGCATCCAATTCCTGACTAATTCCTTCTAAAACTAATTCGACTGTTTTTTCTACTTCAACTGGAAGAGTATAAATCACTTGTTCTTTAGAATGTTTTTGATCCATGAACTCAAGAAATTTATCTGGAAACTGTGCTTCAAAATCTTTTTGATTCGTTAACAATGATGTGTCTTCTTTAATACTTTCAAAAGCATCATTTAAAGGTTCTTTACTAGCTTCTAATGTCTTCACAAAGGTTTGAACCTTTGGATCATCCATATTCATTTGTGATAGCTTTTCAACCAATTTCCCCTTTCCTGAAATAATTTCACTTTGTTTAAAAATTTCTTTTGGATCTAACTGAATCATTTGTTCTTCAAATTGATTCAAGTCTGAAACCAATCGTTCAATTAATGGTACTTTTAAATCATTCACTTGAGTTTCAATGACCCCTTTATCTTTAATCTCAGTTGCTTCATTTTGTTCAAACGTTTCATTGAATACAGATAAGTCTTCAATATTTGGAGGTTCTTCCATATTGGCTACATCAAAAGGATCAACTTGTTGTTCAAATGATTTATCTTCTTTTTGAATTTCTTGATTCAATTCACTTTTAGACAAGATAGTAATATTTTTCGGATCAAATACAACGTATTCTTTTGTATGAGTATTATCATCAAGCACAAAATCTTTGATACCATACTTAATATTTAACTGCTCTAAAGCTTCGTTAAGATACTCATTACTACCGAAATCACCACCAAGTCTATTATTTAGGTCATTAATAATTGATAAGTCATCCGAACTACTATTTACTACCTCTTCTGCTAATTGATGTGAAATTTGTTTGTTTCCCTCATCCATCATTACTTCACTTGATAGTTCTGCTTCATCAGCAATAATAAAAGGATATTGTTCCTCACCTTGAAGCTGAGATTCTGCTATATGATTTATCAGCAACTCTACTTCATCAATTGTCAAAGTTACTCTTTCGTCATATACAGCTCTGCTTGTTAGTAAATCTCCGCTTACTTCATACAAATATCCTTCATTTGCATACATTTCTGCTCTTTCTTTATTATCTGTAAAGTACAATCCATAGCCCATTGATGTTGCATCTGAAGTATGAACACTTTGAAGTTGAAACTCATCAAATGATTTTTCTGAACCATGAAAAAGAACCATCGGCTTATTAGTCGATGGCTCTCCATTTTTCTCTTTAGTTATGGTTGGCACAACATTAACCTCCTCGATTTTCACGTTCTGTTGCATTTCATTATGAGGTTTATATAAATCCCCCTCTTTTACTGATATACGCTCCTGCGAGCTTCTAGCAGCCTTTAAAACATCATTCCAATCTTTCAAAACTTCTTCTTTTACTTCTATCCCTTGTGTTTTGTACATCAACTGAATCCGTTCAAGTTTTTCCACCATTTATCTGGTTTCTTTTGTGTCATTACGACTTACAACTAATTTTGTAAAATCATACGTATTCGATTCAGATTTAACTTTTGCTAACGCCTGCGCAGCTTCTTTACTTTTTTCAATTACATTAATTGGTTCTGGTTTTTCTTTAGGACCTAAAACCTTCCCAAAAAACTGCTCATTTTTCCATGGATTTGCTAATTCATTTGTGTTACTTCCATTCGTAAATGCTTTATGAACAGTAGCAATGGCTATAGGATCAACATTATATTCAGTCCCTATCCTTTGATAGATCATCATATGTTCCTTTGAAACAGCATTATTATAAGGCTGTGCAAGTTGGTAATTTTCTCTAGTAGTAAATTGGTATTTACTTGATAGTTTATCTACAAACTTTTGACCAGCTGCATCATTATCAACTGCAAGTATTACCCCTTTATCGATATTTCCTTTTTTCTCAACAACTAGATCCTTTAAAAATTCCACTAAAGACCTTTCTTTCAGTCCTTCCAAATCAACAAACATACAGTTATCAAGAGTCGGATGTAATGTCCAATAACTCAACAAATCAATAAATGATTCACCTACAACTATTTTATCTGGAGTTCCTATCGTATAATTCCATCCATAGTTTGACTCACTATTTCCCATAATTCGTTTGTCACGGCCGCGCTTTCCAAATTTTTCTTCATCATACGTAAGACCTTGAATTGTTCCACCTACTAGTTTTCCATGCCTCTCCCATTTAGCCGTAATACAAGGCGCTTCTTCTTTACTTTCCGGATAGAATGGCATGTAGGTTGACTGCCGTATAAAACCCTCATCATATAAACGAGCAATTAATTTTTCATTTATCCCACGTACATCCACTAAATAATCTTTTGCGAGTGAAAAGTCATTCTTATCTTGCACATAATAGTAAAATTTTGGTTTCTTTTTTTCTTCATACTTTATTGTTGTTTCAATTAAATCTGTTGTATTTAAAAACTCAACAGCTTCCTTAAACGTCTTATCTGCAAATAATTGAACAAAAGTAATAGCATCGCCACTGATATCTTGACTAAACCATTTAAAACGATTCATTTTCGGGTACATAACTAAACTATTATGCTCTACTCCTCGAATTGTTCTACCTGATTTTTCTAATCCGATTCCTAATGATTCGCAAACCGAAAGAATATCGATTGTTTTCGCATATGAAACTTTTTCTTTAAATGATTTCTGTTTTTCGGTTTTGGTTGGTATTTCAACTTCAGTGATTGTAGCTGTTTCCACCATATTTCTACTCCTCTCTATTGAAAAAAACCAGGACTCCCTATAAGAAGTCCTGGTTCAATATGATTAATCAATTTTATTTTCTTGTAGGTTCATATTCTCTTCTGAAGGTGGCACTTCAGGAAGAACAGGTTCCTCTACTTCTGGAAGTTCAATCACTTCTTTCACAGTAACTGTTCTTACATAAAGTTTAGAAGCTTTGCCGTGTCTATCTACTACTTGATAAGTCACTTCATATACACCTGGTGTACTTGTATCTACTAAATTTGTCACCTCAATAGTAGAAGTCAAAATATCACCGTCTTCAGTATCCGTAACTGTAACTCCTTCCAATGGATCAAAAGAAGAATTCAAGTCAATTTCTACATCTACAATTCCGTGAATAACTGGTGCATCGTTGATTATAGTCACATTAATTTCTTTGTTTGTTTCTTTACCATGACTATCAACAACTGTATAAGTTAAAGGATACACACCTTCTTGTTCCGTTTGAATAGCATTAAATTGTTCCATATTTACGTTTACTTCAAGAGGTAATCCATTCTTGTCATCCTCTCTATCAGTAGCTGTCACACCGTCCATGACGTCATCCAACGTAATATTCGTACCAACATGGAAACTTAAGTCTTTAATACCATGCAACACAGGGGCATGATTTTGTACAATTACTAGACGCTCTACTTTTTCTGAAGCTTTTCCAAAGCGATCTCTTACTTGATAAACAACTTTATAGCTACCTTCAGTATTTGGATCAACCGTGTTTTCAACAATATCGTTTTCAGAAACAAGAATAATTTCCCCATTGTAGGCTTTTGCTAACACACCATCTAAAGGATTGAATGGTTGGTCAATTTCATGATAGACAGTTGGTGCATAAATTCGTGGTGGCGCATTTACAATTCGAACGCTCATTCTAGTTCTAGCCGAAATACCATAACTAGTAGTAACTTCAAACCATACATTGTAAATCCCTTCCACTTCAGTGTTTACTTGTGATGAAATCATAACTCTTGATGAAAGATCACCCTCAATTTCATCCCATGCGGTTACCCAATCAGTGGGATTAAATGACTCCCCAATCTTTAATTCAACAGCTGTAGAAGAAAGTGAAATACTTGGTATTGATGCTACAAATACAGGAACTTTAGCAACTGTAGTTTCATTAAATTTGTTTGTAGCAATCACAAGAAACGATTGATCACCAACATTTGAAGTATCTAATCCTGTTGTATCAACATAAACAGCTACATTCGGATCAAGTGAATCCACTACATTGAAATAATCCATCGGATCAACTATTGAATCTTTCACTATTACAATACCTTCTTGATAATGAATAGTCGGTTTACTCGTTTCAATTACTGGTGGTAAAATTGGTTCCACTGGTTTTGTTGGCTTATCTGGTAAGTTTGGCAACAGAACTGGAGGTGCAACTTCCGTTGGATTTGCAGTAGCAATAACCTTTTCTGCTTCTTTGGTTTGTTCTTTAATTACTGCAGCAACCAATTGCATTTCTTTTGGTGTTAATGATGAAGAAAATCCAGTAACTGAATTTTGATTATTTTTTAATTCAACATCATATTTTTTCAGCGTATCTTCAGCAATATCCGTTTTTTTACTGTTATTCTCTTTTTTTCTGTTAGATTTATCAGATATTTTCTTGTCAGATGACTCTATTTTTTTTGTAACCTCTGTCTTAGGTTCAGATGTTGATTGCAAACTAAAAGCTGCTGTACCAAGTACACCAGCTGATAATAATATTCCTAATCCTATATAAATACTCTTCTTACTTATTGTTTTTGGTAGATTCATTAATAATCTCTCCTCCTAAATTTTCTAAACGAGAAACCCATTGTTTTTGGCTCTCACTATCATTCTCTTTTTTATAATGTTCAATCATTTCTAAACATGCCTTTCCTGTTGCTAATAATTCTTCAAGTTCGTCATCGTTTATCTTTTTTTGAATTGCCGCTGCATCATCTATTTTTCCAGCTTGAATCAGTTTAATAGCTTTGATCTTATAAGCAAAATGAATCTCATTAGTTAATATTTTGCTTTTCAAAGTTTTATTGAGAATTTCTGCTTCAGTTAATCGACCAAGCTCAATATATGAATGTGCTAACATTACTTGACGTTCTTTTGTAAGTTTAGAATCATTGAGTCCTATGACTTCTTCCCATTCTTTTTGATAAAAAGCCAAGTCAAAAGTAGCTTCAGCTGTTGGAAAGGTCTCGTTTAGTTCTTTTAATGCTTTAAATTCTTGCTTTTCTGTTAAATAATCCACTAAGTCTCCTAATTTTTCAGGGAACTTCTTTCCTGCACCAATATAGTCTTTTTCTTCCAAGTAGTCATTCCATGATTTTTCTGGTTCACTTTTACTAAGCCACTGAACAGCAGATTCAACCAGGGGAAATGATTGAACTAGTATACCTCCGACAGTTAGTAAACAAACGGCTCCAACAAGTAATAAAACCATCCGTTTCTGTCCTTTCAATAATGATTTTTGAATTATGGACTTGTTTGTAGTCTCTTTATCCATAGAACCTGGTTCTGATTTTTCTATTTTTTCTTTGCTACTTTTTTGTTTACGTTCTTTTTTTGGCTTCGGGTCCTTAGTAACTTGGATTTGCTTGTTTGGTTTTACTATTGACGATTCTTTCGGAGCAAAAAAACGTTCAGATAAAACAACCTCAATATCATTTTCAAGGGGAAATACAACGTCCTCCGAAAACAACAAATTGTCTTTTTTATCATACAAATTAACCGTACAAGCTCCCTGTGATTTTTCTACTAATAATCGCTTGTTTTCCTTTTCCAGAATTTCAAACGCATCGTACATATCCATTCGTTCCTCTGGAACAGTCATTTTTTTTGCATTAACCAGACAAATGGTTTCTTTGGCCATAAATACTCACCCCTCTCCAATTATTGTGAATGGTTATTTTTTTGTTGATGTCCTTGATGATTCGATTGCTTAATTTCTTGATGTTGTGGTGTATTTGTTTCTCCCGATGCGTGTTTTGACAGTAAAGCTTTCAACTCACTAGCTGATAATTTATAGGCTTCTAATACGGCCATAGTTGACTCAGTTTCTAAATTTTTAACTGCTTTTTTCTTTTGTTGCAACTTTTGTCGATCACTTTCAATTCTTCCTTCAATAACTTTAATTTCATCATTTAAACTAGTGATTTTTTCTTCAACCGTTTTTTTTCGTGCCATCTTCATTACTCCCATTCTTTATACACATTTTTTAATTTTTACTTATTCTGAAATTGTAATCAGTTCAAGTTTATTCACTAAAAACTCTTTACTATCCTTATCTTTAACAAACTGAAGTTTTACTATAGGATTGTTTTCTAGTCCTCTTTTAACAATTTCACCCTCTGTATTGAGTAAATTAAGAGTGTGAGTCACCATACTAATAACTTCCACAGTTCCACCATCAATTTTCCGGATATAATTAAGGCTCCTAACGAATGACGAATGCCCAAAATTTTGTGGTCCAGTACTTTTTTTGGCGATGTCCAATTGATTACGTTGCTCTTTTTGCATTGTAGGTGTTAATTGATCCTTATAATCATTAAAATTGTCACCAGTCTTTTCAAAGGTATAATACTGAAGTAAAAACTCTGTTACTACATCCTCCTTGAATGAATCTTTTTCTTCTTTTGTTATTTTCACTATTTTTTCTTCATATTCTGATGTCGTTTTATTAACACCCATAGTTTTTCCAATACTTACAGAAATAAACACCAGTGCGATGATTACAATAGCTACTATTGCTATTTTCGATTTGTTTTCTGCCATCATTTTCTCCTCCCTTAGTTGATTCTGTAAAAATAAACTGGAGCTAATTCGGGACTACCATAATATCCATCAAATGGTGTCTTAACTACATTTCCATTTTGATTAACTGAAGGAGTACAATGAATTATTGTTTTCCCACCATCATCTAAAAATATTCCTGTATGACCATAGTCACCTCCCGAACCACCTTTAGTTCCCCAAACAAAGATATCACCTGCCTTAACTTGATCCCTTGAAATAGGTTGCAATAAAGTTCCCTCTAATCCATACAAAGTTTCTGTACTTCCTAATCCAACTTTTAATCCAGCCTCTTGCATTGCTTTCATAACAAAAGAAGAACAGTCATGATATGGGAATGTTCCACGTTTCCCTGTATCTTGTGAGTATATGACTCCTTTACCAAATAAAGAATGCGCAAATTCTAGCATTGTACCTGCTGTACCACTTGCTTCACTCCACAAGAGACTCATGTCTTCAGTTCCACCCAATTCTTTCATGAATCCTTTAATAGCTGGAACCCAATTTTTATTTAAACCAAGTGGATCATTGGCTGCTCCAATAGGACAATAGACACTTCCTAGTGCTTCAACAGTTTGAAGCTCTCTCTCTATAATAAGATTTTTCAAAGTGCGACCAGTAGCCTCTATGCCTTCATCTAACGTTGCATAATGGATAATTCCACTTGAAGACATTTGACCCGATGGATTATTGTGCTCCCTAATTGCTTTACTTGTCCCCCAAGCACTTTCATGGATCATAATTGCTGCAAATATAACTGGTGAAACACCTGCTTTTTGCGCCTCCGCAATGATTTTATCCGCTTTAGAGCTAAATAAATTACATTTTGTAAGAATGACCATTCGAAAAACAGCCTCGTTAAATCCTGATCCAGATGTCATGTAGCCAAAATTGGTAAATTGTAAATATTGGACGTTTGGAAAATAAAAGCCTGGGTTAACGATTGTTCCTGATCTTGTATATTGAATAAACAAACTGTTTTCACCCGTTGTTTTCCCAATAACTTGACCTTTTTTTACTTCAGTCCCTACTGAAACCGACCCTTCAAGCCCCTGTAAAGAAAGTATTTTTTTGCCTTTCGTTAAAGATAATTGATCTCCACTTGAAACAACGGTCCCTGACATAGGAGAATGAACTTTTTGTCCTTTCTCAGATTGGATAATTATTCCTTTAAGCTCTGCTTTTTTATTATCCTTTATATAGTAACCAAAGCGTTGTTTAACCATTAGTTGATCAGAATCAGGAAACGAACTTGCTAATTCTACTAATGAAGCATATTGACCAACTTCAGACATTGCTGCGAGTTGGTCCGACATGTCACTGTTTTTTTCATTATTTTTAATAATTTCAGTAATTTCTTGTACTGAAATATTATCCTTTGTTCCTTGTGTTGATTGTGTCACTAATTCTTGGTATAACGAATCAATTTCTTGTCGAGCGGTAGTAGTTTTTTTAGGTAATTTTTTATCTAATTTATAATCACCATACAGTCCATCCATATAAGCTAGCACCCCATCAATAGTGGTCACTATCTCAACATTTTCTCTACTAGCATATGCTCCATTCATTTCCAATTCATTACTTCCTGAACGAATATTGAGCGTTGTATCTGTATCTAATTCTGTTAAATACGACCAGGTTTCTGTTAGTGCTTTTTCATCTGATTTTATTGTAAAAGACGATATCATCATTGATATAGAAACTACTATTATCATTAATACTCCTACTACTACTGAAGCAATAATCCCTACTCCAGCCCCTTGAATAACTGCTATAGGATTTGCAATAAATCTAGAAATTGCTTTAAAAACATTAATTGCTTGTTGCTTACTTGCTTGGGCAATTCGTTTCCTATTTTTAATTATCCAACTTGAAGTTTTAGTGACCTTAACCGTGGTTTTAGCAGTTTTATTAACCATATGAGCCGTTGCCTTCACTCCATCTTTGGTTGCTCGAATATGGCCAGCTACTTGTTCTGCCTCACCAATAAGAGTGTCATCTGTTCCCAATTCTGATTTAACCTCTGCACCAACTTGATCTCCAACAAAACGAACGAGAGATTTTTTATTCTCTTGATTATTTTTTTTTGAATTTTTATCTTTTTTATTCCTATTACCACTAGATTCTTTTTTCTTTTCAGAAGATTTACTTGTATCTTTCTTTTCTTTTGTTGCTTTATCTTCCTTTTCTTTTGTTGCATTACTTTCTTTCTTTTTTTCAAGTGCTGTTTTTTTTGTACTCGCATCTTTTGCTTTATCTTTAGGCTTATTTTTATCAGTTTCTTTTTTTGATGGCTCTTTCTTACTTCCTTCAACTGAATTAATCCAATTATCAATCTTTTTTTCTAGCTTCACACTATCAGACTTTTTATTTTTCTTTACTAACCTAGTATGGACACTCGATTTTACTAAAGTCTTTAATTGCTCCTTTTTTTCAACATGAACGGATTTTTTATTTTTTGTATCACTTGATTGAGTCCATAAATCAGACTTTCTCTCTCTCATGTGTCATTCACCCTTGTTTTTTTTTCAATTTAATTCGGTCATCTGGATCGGTTGTAACAAGATCATAAACTTTCGTACCGTTAGGAATAATATTTGAAAAAGGAACAATTGCATTCCCAGCTTTAATCAAACCAGCCCCTTGACTCGGATTAGCAAGTTGTTTCTCTTGTTGATAAGAAAGTCCAAAAAGTGAAGAGATTTCATCTAAATCACTTTTAGCTTGTTTTAGCATAATGATAAATTCACTGTTACTTAGCATACGTCGTGCTTTATCTGATAGTAAGAGTGTTTCGACATTCTGAGTGACTCCAGTAGGAATTGCTCCCCATTTACGAATACGACTCCAAAGTTCAAAAAAGTAATTTTCACAATATTCATCATTTAGCAACAATTGCATTTCATCAACATAAAGCCAGGTTGTTATCCCTAATTCTCTATTTCTAACCACTCGATTCCACACTTGTTCTAAAACCACCATCATGCCAAAAGTTTTAAGCTGACTTCCTAATTGTTTTGTATTATAAATAATAAATCGTTTATTCAACTCCACATTAGTTGGTTTAGAAAAAACAGACAATGATCCTTCAATATAAAGTTCTAAATCTAAAGCTAACGTTTTAGCAGCTTCTTCTGGTTGAGCCTTTAATATGGGGAACCAATTATCTTTGAGATTTGGCATAGGAGTTCCAGGCGTATTCAAATATTCTGCATAGGTCAAGCGTGTCACTCGATCAATAATAGAGCGAGAAGACGAACTTAAACCTGTATTTCCACCAATAAGTGTTTCAAAAGCTGATAATAAAAAATCTGCTTTAAGTTTTACTGGATCTTCTTCGCCATTTAGATCTTCCGATATATCTAACAGATTGATAAAGGTATCTGTGCTTGGTGAAATCTTAATTATTTGAGCATCAAATGCCTTCCCAATAATTGAATCCTCATCTTCCGGATCAATTGATATAATTTCATCATTGGGATTTTTTAAAAGCGTTGTTATTTCTTCATATTTTTTAGCAACCCCTTTTCCTGTACCTGAACTACCCAATATAAATCCACTAGGTGTATTTAACTTTTTTCGATTTACTCTCACAACGTTCTTGGTTGTTTCATTAACGCCATAAAATTTACCATCCTCATGATTTAGATCCTGAGCTGTAAATGGAATAAAAATAGCTGTACTGGCAGTAGTTAAAGTTCTTTGAATATCAACAAAATTCTTTCCTAATGGCAAAATAGAATTTATACCCTCAAGCTGTAAATAATCTAAACGGCTAAATCCACATCTATTTTTACGACCTGTACTCAGAACTTGTTCTATTACATCTTGTAATTGTTCTTCAGTATCTGCTCTTACATAAACAAGAAAAGTAGCATAAAATAATTTTTGTCCATGATGAACCATGTCATCCAATAATAAATTTGCTTCAGCAATACTCGTATTTAATTCATAAGGTAAAGAATCCGGATCATATCCACGTTTACCAGCTGTCCTTTGAGCTGAAACTTTATCAGAATCCATAAACATTTTTTTCTTTTGAACCAAATCGTTGGCTTTATCCGGATCAACAGGATCAATATGAATTGAAATAGTTAATTCTTCTGGTATTTCGGTCAATTCTGTTACTAATTTATCCGTTAAATTTGACGGATAATCTTTTAAATATAAAACTTGACCGAAACCTGAACCTATTTCAAAAGAATGCTTATTTTTCTTAAAGTTAAAGCTTGAAGGAGCTACGGCTGACTTCGTTGTAAGCCCACTATACAGGAGGTCTTCATACTTGAAATGAAACAGATCATTTGGTTTCATCAAATGGTGCATGACTTCTAACCGATTTATCCCTTTTAGTTCCTTACATTCGGCTCCCATTTCTGCAAAGCCGCCCATCAGAGTTTGTTCGGTCCTATCAAGGTATTGTTGTGCTTGTTCGATTGTTTTAGCAGTTGTTGAATAAGTTAAATAGTTTTCTTTAAGAAAACCATTTTGGCCTCCAGTAATCGTTTTACTTAACATGTCGTTTAGTTCACTTCGATATACATCTTCAGAATCACCTTTCTTCTCATAGAAAAGTTCCCTTTCAAAAGCCTCAATATCAATCTTTTTATTCATAATCGTAACATTTAAATGCGTACTCGAATCACAAGCATTTAGCAATTCACAATAATCACTAAAAATATTTAGTTGATCATCCCTTTGAGCTATTTGGTAGTTTACATCTGAGAAACGAAAACTTTTTGAAAATAGTCCATTTGATAAATCACACAATCCACTTTCATACATTTTTTCGTAACGTAAAACGTTTTGAGCACTTTTAACTGGAGCTTCTTTCCGCTGTCGCTTACCACGCATTTTTTTTTGCTTATTCAATAAATGAACGATTTTTTTGTTTTCAATTTCCATATTCTGTTCGTTTTTTACGTTCTTTTTTGTCTTCAGCTTCAACAACTTCTACCTCCAATTTCCTATTTTTAAAAGGATAAGCGTTAGCCAATCCTTTATATCGCCACATAATCAACATATACTTTTCAAAAGGCATCCCTTCTTTTTTAAACCATCCAACAGCCAAAATAGGAATAGATAAAAACATAATCACTACTCCTATATCATCAATAGCCCAATGGATAAAAAAATGATTAATTGTCCCAACTCCAGCACTAAACGCAACTGCTACAGTTGCACACGCCGCTTGTCGTAATGACATTCCACCTATCAATTTTTCTTGATAGGACTTTATTTCTTTTCTTACTGAAACCTCTATTGCCATAAATATCTTCCTTTCTATGCAGCTGTGGTAATAGACTTCGACCATTTTCCTGTATAAAACAAACAAAAAGCCAATGCTACACTGTATCCCAATATAGATGCAGTAATTTCAAATGCTCCTTCACCACCAGTTAAAGTAAATATTCCATTAACTAAAATGGGATAAAAACTTAAAACTAAAAATAGCAACGTTCCTTGTAAGGACGCTGCTACAAATGATTTAAAGAAATTCTTTCCAATTTGATTTAATTCTGCATTTGGTAAAGTGGCAACCGGCAAAGGTGAAATACTCATGTAGACGTATAACTCAAGAAATCGCATAAATACAATTACTTTAACTAGTACATTCGTAAAAATTGAAATTAATAGTACAAGCAAGAATACGACTAGTAACATGAGTTGGGAAAAGAAACCTAAGTCAGATATTGTGTCCATTGCATTGGAAATATCTATTTTATTACTTCCTCCAGCTGCAATCCCAAGATTAGAAATCCCTCTAGTTATCGTTATTCCCACATCCATGATTGCTTTCAAAAACAGAGCTAAATTCCTCATGACTAATGAACAAAATCCCACTTTAATTACAAGTGGCAATAGGAATTCCATTCCACCAGTTTGTCCATTACTTGAAGAACTCATTTTCTGCGCTAACGCTTGAAATTCAATCAATAAAAAAAAGCCTAATAAGGTATATCCAATTGGCTTCACTACTATATCCATTATTGACACACTATATTTATATAACTCAGGTAAATACTGATCTAAATTTTGGAGTAGAACGCCTTTGTCTCCACTTGATAGACTCAACTGTTCTGCAATGCTTTTTAATAGAAATTCAAGTGCATCATTCATTTTCTTCTCCTTTACAAAGTAATATTGGTGAACCATGCAGCTGCAGCCACAATAATCCCCCCACCAACAGCTTGTAAAATTGCATGCTGCATTCCTGGTCCGTTACTATCCTTAATCGCTAATCCAAGTTGTACCAATCCCCAAATCGTTAGTAGTGATCCGGCTGCTAGTACTCCCTTCGAAAGCATAGACATTGCTTCATTAAAATAATTCACTGTTTTCCCTCCATTAACTTACTAGTTTATTAATTTCACTATAATCAAAAGTTTCTACAATTTTCACATTTTTTAAAAAGTCTTCCATTGGACTTAATGAATAATTAGGCACGTACCAATTATCTGGATTTGAGTCAGATAATTTACTGTAATTTTTGTGTTTTGTTGCATCATATTTTTTAGATTTAAATGCAGGCACACCACGAATTTTTAATATACAGTAATCATTATCCAGGTTGGCCACTTCGCCCTCATCAATTAGGTCCCGTCCTGTTTTGTCATAGCTTTTAGAATAAGAGCCTTGCATCCCAAAACTTTGACTCACTTTTAGAATATCAATCGTCTCTTTACCCACTAACTTACTAACCTTTTGATGTGATGTTTCTTCCATCCCACCTAAATAAAGAAACGAATCACAAGATCCTGTTATATCTTCCCATGTATCTTTATATAGATTTTTTAGTTGTGACATACTTTGAAGCATGATCGTAACAGAAATCAATCGACTCCGAATTGTCGTTACTTTTTTCTCAAAACTTGGAATTTGACCTATATTTGCAAATTCATCTAATATACACCTTACAGGTATAGGCAATTTCCCTTTATGAACGTTATCCGCTCTATAAACAAGCACTTCAAATAGCGTATCATAAAGCATAGCTGCTAAAAAATTGAACGTTTCATTCGTATCTGGTAAACAAACGTACAATATCGTCTTTTCGTCCCCAAGTTTATCCAGTTCAAGCGTATCCTTTGAAACTAGATTTGCAATTGAAGAGATATCAAATGGCATTAAACGAACACTTGAACAAATAAGAATTGATCTAGCCGTTTTGAATGTTGCTAATTTGAACGTATCATACTGCTTGGTTGCAAAATGTTCAGGATACTCTTCTTTAAAGTCATTAAACAGCATGTCTAATGGACTGACTAAAGCCTCATCGTCCGAATCAACCCGACCTTCTCGTAAGAGCATACCTACCATAGGAAATGTTTGTTCTTCAGTAGTTCCTATCTCTTTCAAATAGCTAACCAACGCACAATATAGAGCTGTTTCAGCCTTATCCCAAAATGGATCACCTGATTTTTGAACATTTCCATCCGTATTTTTCAACAAATTTTTAACTACCATTAACACATGATCCTCTTTGTCTATATACGCAAAAGGGTTAAAATAATCACAATTCTCACGATTCACTAAATCAAATATTTTCACTTTATACCCATCATCTTTAAACATTTTTCCAGTTTCATGTGGGAGTAAACCTTTTGACTCTGTTAGTACGTATGAAGAATGAAGTTGCATTAAATTGGGCTTTACAACACCAAACGTTTTTCGTGCCCCTGCTCCACCTACGACTAAAACATTCTTATTTCGCTCATATTTCATTTTTCTTTTTCTCAGATTGGACTTCATTGTTAAACTTTCCGTTTGAGTCAAAATCACATTATTCGATTTTTCTTTATCTTTGAAAGGTGCGCTGTCTTTTGCTGTACCCCATCGAGCTGAACCATGCTCTTCCCCATGCCTATAGTTTCTTTGATTGGCTGAAATATATAATCCACAAATAACACAACAGAAAAAAGCAAACGCTCCAGTTTGAAGTGATTGCTTTGTAAATTCAAAATTTATTGGATTACGACTTAAATCTTGCCAAACTAGACTCAAAGATTGATTAGCTCGTGTTATTACATCACCACTTAAATCAGCAAAAACCAACGCGATTCTATGAAACAGATAAAAAGAAAAGAGACCCACGATAAATGAGAAAAGTACAATTTGACCAGCATTTTTTTTCATTATTTTTCCGGACCTCCCTTATTTTTAGGAGCTTTGTTCTTATTCAATGCTTGTTCTTTTTTAACAGCTTTATTAAATTCGCTCGCCTCCTTTTTGGCTTTTTCTAATCGAGTCCTTACTGTCGGAGATTTTCCTAAATGCTTTTTTTTATCCCCTCTAACTTCAATTCCTGAATAGTCTTTAAAACCTGGATCTGCAGCTTCTTTTTTTAAATTTATTTCTTTTGCAGCTTCAACTTTAGACAGGTTTACTTTATCTGTTTGGTCCTTCACATCCTTAACTTCATTTTTTGAATCGGTGACCTGTTTATCATCAACAGCCGCTACTTTTTTCTCTTCCGGATCTACTTCTTTTGATTCATTTGTCAATTTCTCTGCATTTTTCTTATCAAAGTCTTGAATCACCTTCTCAAGAGCTAAATTAAAGCGCTCAGTATCTTGTGTTTTGAAAAAGACATGATACGTCTCATTGCCTTCTTTAACGATGCTAAAATCAATTGAATAGCGTTTAAGCTCTTTTTGTAGTTCTAATAGATCTTGTTTATCATCAATTGGAACAAATGCCGTTTGTCTTCCATGTTGATTTAATTCATCTAGCTTTTGCTTTCCAGTTTTCGGAGCATTTTTTTTCTTTCTTTTTTGATATTTTTGTTCTTTACGAATATCTTTGTAAATGTATCCAACTTTTCTTTGTGAGTCTTTTAAAGCTTGGATAATTACATTTGCTGAGATTTTGCTCGATTGAATTACAAGATCTACAGCACGTTCATCAATGTCACTCACGCTTTACCTCCTCTTTTAAGAATTACATTTTCGGGGTAACTTTCGTAAATACCAACCGACTATCTTTTAAAAAGGCTTCTTCATAATAAAAACTACTAGTCGGAACTTTTTTAACCCATGTCCCTTTAATCCCATACGCTCCCCAGCGATAACCGTGTTGCTTCAGTAATTCTTTTTCACCATATGCACCAGGGACTGCGATATAATAATTTAAGGTAAATAACGTTGTTGCTTGGCTAACAACCCCGATATCCATAGTTTCAAAGGTATTTTGAAGTAATTTTGCCTCCCGATTTGCATATAAGGGGTTGGGATATTCTTTCCCCCAGGCTTGACTCTTTTTAAAATATTTATATCCTCTTTGCTTCAACTCCTCTCGTTGGTGATATTCATTAAATACAAAGACAAATCTTTTTTTTGCTTCTTCAGTTACTTCATAGTCCCAAAATTCTATATCACCAAAATATCCAACTAATTTTTTATAGTCCTTAGAATCTTTCGCATCATCTTCTAAATCTTTAGGGACTACAAACCCATGAGATAAAGCAGATAATAATAAACCATGAAATCGACTGTAAAAAGATTTCTTATGCCCTGTCTCCCCTAAATCCATAAACTCTACATGATGTGCGAGTTCATGAATACAGGTCAACATTGTACATCCAGGCGGACGGGCCAAATTAAAAATTTCAATCTTTCTATCATTCGGTATATAGTGGCCATGTTTTGACTTCAATTCTTTAGGAACAATGCTAATACTAAAATTTATATACGGTTTGATTGAATCGTAAGTGTCTTCCAATAATCTGCATAACATATCTTTCAGTACTATTTTTTCAGTATCCATAGTATCCTCCTAACATTTACTTCTTATAAAATTATTCCTTCAGTCATCTTAGTAATTGGATAGGTTATCATCTTTTTTTAAAAACTAATATTCTGTAACTGTAGCAGCTCTTTATTTTTTTCATTCACATAGAAAATCCATCGTGTTTTTTCATCTGGATAGTAATCGGATAAAAGAGATCTTTCTTTTGTTAATTCTTTAAATCTATGGTCCTTTAAAACTCGTTTTTCTAATACAATTCTCTCTCCTTCAGTTTCAGATAGGTCCCGAAAAAGAGTGTTATCACTGTTCATTTCAAAAACTGTATCCATTTCAATTGGTTCATTTATTTTTGATTTAACAACCAAATTTACATTTGTATCAATTTTTTTTTGTACTTTTATATCTACTTGATCAAGTGAAAATACATATTCTTTTTCCCATTTATAGACAACATTAGGAGTATTAAGAATTTGTTTTTCTAATTTATAAACTTGGATGTTAACGAAAATACTTACTATGAGTCCTAAAAATAAAGAACAAATCACGGCGCTCATTACATAATTACTTTTGTCAGTACTTTTCTTTGTTTTTTTCGAGTTTCTATACAATAAAAATACGACTATTAAAACAATTCCTACCAACATTAACAATAGATTGAAAAATCTTGATTCTATAGATTCAACTGCTTTTTGATAGGTTTCATAATTAGTTACTTCTATTTTTTCAAACACCATTTGCACCTCTCATTTCTGTAGAATAGCCAATATATTCAAAAATTGTTTAACCTTTTACTTTTTAATCGCTCTTAAATCCTTAATTTTGTCATAGCGATAATTCTTAACTACAATGGCTTTATCCATTATTAACAATATTCTGTGTGCTATATAGCCGTATACTGGTAATGTTGCAGTCATAATATAAATACTTCTGATAATATGACCTTGCCAGTTTTTATAAAACTCTTGAAAAAGTGATAATAAAAATACCCATGCTATTGTGAATAGAATTAAATACAGTGTCCTTTTAATTTGAATTTTTTTTTTCATCATTTCCAATTCCCCATTTCATTTTTAATGGATCTTAAATTCTTCATTTCGTCTTAGTACTAATTTAACGACACAACCAATTGATAGTAGGTTCAGATAGAACCACAATGAATCTAAATATATATTCTGATTCATTAAAATAAATGCAAGCATCAAAAATAAACCATTAGTATTGACTACGAGCATGCAATACAAGATTATCTTTTCGCTATTTACCCTTTTATTTATCAAACTAATCAAAATACAATTTACAATCATAATCAAAAAAGTTAGTAGGTATATGTTTACAGAGACAAATGAGCAAATATTTACCAATGCAACCTCCATATCTTTTAAATAAAATCCAAAACCAAGCAAAATCATAAACTACTCCGATTTTTAGCAACTTGGATCTTATATTTCGAAGACACTTCTCGTATTTCATCAGTCATAAAGTTTGCCGTTATTTCAGAAATAAATCCATCTCTCTTTTTGATTCTGTCTAACACAAATGAAAATTCACGAGATGTTTCTTGAGCTGTATTATCACCTAAAACTTCCAAATTGAAAAAATCTTGTTTTTTGTAATCAAACACCATTATGTCCTTTATTACTGCTAAAAATACTTTAAGTGGTAACTTCTCTTTCCATAAAAACTCGTCAATTGATAGTAATTCTTGAAGGATTGTTTCTCGTGATAAATCTAGTCTTTTTTCATCATAAATATAGTTAATATATTGAATAAGAACTATTAAAAGATTTTTTACACTCATTAAATAAAATTCACGGTTACCATTAGGAAATCTTTTACTGTGAAGGTCCATAAGCTCCTCTTCAATTGATACAGAATGAAAAGGTACAGAAGTGCCTGGTACTACATTAAAGTTGTCTTCATTCTTCCTCAAAGCAGTTTCTCGCTCAACTAAATTTTTGAAACTCGAGTTTTGGGCTTCTGTAGCATCTTCCTTGATCCATTCCTCTATTATTTTTTCTACTGTTTCTCTTTGTCTTTTTTTTACTTTATTGTAAATATAGATCATGGGTACTATTCCAATAAATACAAGTTCTCTCTGTTTAACAATCACTTTTATCTGATTCACTATATAGATAAATAAAATTGGCAAAATCACACAAACATATAACCTTAACAGAATTGGTTCATTTCTTTCATTAAAATCCCTATAAATTGCAAAAAGTACAAAAAGAAAAAGTATCTTTACAAATGTTGTAAAGATACTTTTTTTAAACTTTATTTTACTGATATCTATACTTCCCTGACTTACATTTTTAAACACTATACCTATGGGAAATAGAAAATTCATATACATTGCATTTTTCATCAAAAATAACGTCAATTGAATTATTATCTCAGTATTAATAGGAATCCCTCCGTCTTATATTTTTGTAAACACATCAATATTTTTTCCATTTCTTGTAATTCTCGTTTCTAGGGTTAATATCCACTGATCTAAATCATCAAAAGAACAATTCATGCTTACTAATTCTTCTGGCAACACGTTTGAATCTCTAATAGAGTACATATTTTCTAATGCTGCTTCCAAGCGACCAAATGGAAACAAATGTTTTTTGAGCTTTTCCCCTTCCAGTCTACCGTGAAGGTAAACGTATAAATGGTCTCTAGATTTTACAAATTTCAAATATCCTGTTCCTTCTATCATTTACCTTCACTCCTTATGATTACAGTGTTGTCCCTCTTAGTTAAAATTTATTAATCTAGGGACAACACTGATTAATCAGCTTTCTTTGATTCATATTAAAGTTCAGAATCCAACTCGTCTTTTAATACATCCTCTTGGTCACTTGTGCTGTTTGTTTTTGAATATTCATTTACTTGGGATTGCTTAATAAGATCTAATAGTGTTTCTGAATCAGCATCAAAACCTTCACCATTTTTTTCTAAGGTAAATTCAATTTCAATTGCTTCACCAAGTAGATCCATTGGAATGCCTTTATCACCATAAATAATGTCATACAATTTAAACGTAAATAAATTGTTAATTGCTTTAACGTCTGTATTTTGAGAACTTCCAATCATATCCGACACTTCTAAACCACCATAAAGATTGGCTCTTGCCCATGTAATCGAATTTGAAACACTATTCATTGCAATAGGATTAACCATGTAAGTCACCGTTGCAGTATCATCCTCAACAGAAACATTTTTCACCTCATAGTCACCAATTTGTTTAAATCCTTGAATATAGACTTTCGAGTATTGTCTGAAAATATCTTCTGCAGTATAAATACTTCCATCTACTTCTAAGCCCCAACCACTACCTGGGTAATCTTTAATTTTACTTTCATAGACCGTATCTTCAAGAATACGATTCATATCTGTTCCAGCCACACCTGTTACATCTTTTAAATTTGCTGTTTTATTTTTATATAAATAATCTAAAACAGTGGTTGCTGCTTTGGTTGCTTTTTTTTCATCTGAAGTACTGCTTGTTTTCGATTCACTTTTTTTATCTTCTGATGAATCAAGTAGTTTATCTACTTTTTCAATCACTGCACTTCCACTCTGAGAGCTTACTTTACTGCTTTCTTTCTCTGCTTCATTATTTCCTCCACAAGCTGTAAGTACCATCACAGACATAAGAGTAACAAAACCAATTTGTAATTTATTTTTCTTTTTCATAATAATCTCCATTTCAATTTCCATTTTTTATTTTTTTATTATTAATCGTTGGCCAACAAAACAACTAACTTTTGGCGCGTAGTGTTGAACTTTGCAGCTCGAATACGAAATGTTCGAGATGTGTCACCACTAATTACAATCAAATTATGACCGTCTTTAAAATCAGTTATACTGTAGTTACCCTGTCTGTGAGCACATTTTTCTTTTAAATAAAATGCTTTAATTTCCACTCGTACAGCTTTTTTTGTATTTATTTTGTTCATAATAACCGCATGTTTCCGGTCAATATAAACCTCATTTCTCACCTTAACTCCCACTGTCATCTTGACCCTCTTTCCGTAAAATAAGGACATAAGCTTTTACACTTATGCCCTTCTACATGTTTTATTTTTAACTAAGCATTAATTAGGACTAAGAGAAAAATCTTCATCCTTTAAGCCTATTTTTTCCCATAATCGTTTATATTCTTCCAAGTCGCTCTTAAATTTATAGTTGTATTTAATCGTACTCAAAATTAAACACGTTGCAGCATAAACTTTTCCTTGATCGTCTTCAGTAGAAAAAATACTTTCTGGACCACTGTAACCATAAGTTAACGCCATGTTCATTTGTTTTTCTTCTTGCTTTTTTGCTTCTTTTTTCTTCTTATTAGTTGAAAGACCAAACCAAGCACCAACACTAGCAACAATCACTAAACCAGCAATCATAAAGATTATTTTATTGTTTTCGCCTGTTTGTGGCAATGGTAAAGGTTTTTTAACTGGAGTTAAGCTTTGATTGCGATCTCTTCCGTCAAAATTATGCTCGGTATCTTTTTCTCCAGCTTCATTGTACCCAATCTCTTTAAAGTAAAAAGAAGTGCCTTCAGGATAACTTCCAGTGTCTACTTTTGTTACAACAGATTGTGCAAATTTTTGATCATTGACGATATAATCAATTTTTTCTGATTCCCAAATGTCGCGTTCAACCGTTTTTCCATTTTCAGGAATAACTGCAACTAGAATCGCTTTAAATGCACGTTTCGTTCCATCTAACACATCTTCGTGAGTAAGATCAACGTTATCGTAAGCATCGATAATATCACCATGTGTGAATGTTTGTGTTTTACCATCACCCGTATGAGCCTTAGTTTTAATTCCAACTTTTGGCGTTTTAAAATCAACTGTCTGAAGTTTAAGTGTTAAGTCATCTTCACGTCCAATTTCTTTTGTTTTTTCTTTATCTTCATAGAAAATATGAGTCGCTGTTAAAGACATACCGTCTTTCATGGTGCCTTTTGGTAAAAACAAGTTCGTTGATAGTTTTTGAATAGCATCACCTGTAGAGACAAAACTGAATTCAGAAGAACTTACTGCTTCACCAGTAGCTGAGTTTCTGTAAACTGTGTCTACATAATACTCATGACCGGCTTTCCCACCACGAACTTCAATATAATCCGTTAAATCATTATCCACATCAGGATTCACTTGTTTCAAACCACCTACCGTAGTCGCAAATAATGTCGTAATTTCAAGAGGTTTACGTTTGTTTACAACGTTTAACTCAATTAATTCACCGTCATTATCCGGAGAAACAGTAAACTTGTATTCTTCTTTATTTGCTTCGTACCAATCAAGTGGTTTTGTTTCCACAAATTTGTACTCACCAGTTGGTAAGTTTTCTACCTTAATTTTACCTTCACTGTCCGTTTTATATTCACCAACAATGGTTTCTTTGCCATCTGCATCTGTATGAATAAGATTAAAAGCGACGTTTTCTAACGGTTTTCCATCTAAATCATCGATCTTAGTTAATTCAACTGAAGCGCGAGCTAATTCGTTTTCTACAGAGTATCTAGCAATTTTCAATAGGTTCTCATTGCCATACGCTACACTGTCTTTCCAAATACCAATTTCATAAACTGGAACATTGTTTTGTGCTGTAAATTCAAAATCATATTCTGTTTCGTCTAATAAATGACCTACTCCAGCATCAACTTCACGCACATAAAACTTCCCTTGTGGGAATTTCGCTTGGAATGCAGCAACGCCATCTTTAGTCGTTGCGAGGCCCATTAGACCGTCTGCAGGAATGACTTCATTCGTATCAAAAGTAAAGGCATCACGAGCATATATACCGAATTCTTTCCCATCAGCAGGTACTTGCTCTGTAACGGCTTCTCCATTTTCCCAAGTTACGATTGTTTCTTCTGTTTTATAGATTTTTACTAATAATTCTTGCAATTTATTTTTTGCTTGTACAGCTGTAGAAGAAATTTCAATATCTTCTCCCTCGTAGACCACTTCAAAAGGAATAGTAGTAGGATCTACAACGTATCCATTTGGCGCTGACTTTTCAACAGCGTAGTATTTCCCTGGATAAAATGTTTTTGTTTCTGGATCTGTTACAATTTGACCAGTTGCATCACTAATGCCTGAATCGACTACTTGAAATTCTGAATAACGTAATGTTCCATCATTAGTGTAAATATCTTCAGCAGCACTGAACTCAAACTCAGCACCTTCTAGTGGTTTTTGAGTGTAAACTGGATTGTATTGTGTACCATAATCCGTTTCAACTTTGTCAGCATCCGTTAATACTTCACCAGTTTTTGTTAACGTAATTTTTGATACTTGTGCTTTGTTTTTAAACGTAACAGTTACTAACCCATTTTCTTGGCTTTCTTCATTAATAATGAAATCCATAGGTTCAGTATTTTTTACATAACCGTCCGGAGCTTTGATCTCGTGCAATTTGTACTCACCGAATGGCATTTTGTTGAATAATAAAATTTCTCCGTTTTCGTTGGTTTCAAATTGACTAATGTTGTGTGTTGTTTCTGTATAAAGTTCATCAGTATCCCCAATTGTAATTTCAAAAAGAGTTCCTGGAACCAATACATTTTTACCAGTATCCGCATCTGCCTTCACAATTTTCATTGGTGAAGTAAACGTATTGTTTAAAATGGCATAAAAATAAGTTGCTCCATCCTCGGTAACTTCTACCTCGAAATCGTCAACTTTAATTAAGCCTGGTAATGATTTAGTTTGACTTACAACATAACGGCCATACGGAAGTTTATCAAACTCAACATGTCCTTTTGCATCCGTTTCTTTACGTCCGTACTCAACACCTGAAGATTTAAGAGTGACTGTAAATTCAGCACCTGGTTCAGGTGATAAGTGACCACCACCAACAATTAATTCATAATATTTTTGGATCTCAACTTTTCCTAAAATGACTTGATTGTTCACTCTATCCGTTGTTGTAACTAATGGAATTTCTTGTGTTTCGTATTTCAATTCCATTGGAACTGGAGTAGGATCTAATACATAGCCTACTGGGGCTTTCGTTTCTACTCTCTTGTAGTTTCCAGGTGGTAGTGGTTTTGATGTCGCTTTAAACTCACTGCCGTCTGGAGCGATTACAACCTTGTCTACAACAGTACC
The DNA here is from genome assembly GCF_038003605.1 of Carnobacterium sp. FSL E2-0243. Classification (NCBI taxonomy): domain Bacteria; kingdom Bacillati; phylum Bacillota; class Bacilli; order Lactobacillales; family Carnobacteriaceae; genus Carnobacterium; species Carnobacterium sp. FSL E2-0243. Next base: position 67,366 of record NZ_JBBOPM010000002.1, on the reverse strand, counting down.
AGCTGAATTGATAATATCGAACTCGGCTCCTACTAAACTCGCATCCCCTTGAGCAATGTTTCCTGTTTGTGCATCTTGTTTAAATAATACAAATTGACCTAATACAGCAATATTTGTAAATGTAACTGTAGTCGTCTCATTTGAACGGACAATTACTGTTTTCACTGTTTTATCAAGTAAATATCCGTTTGGAGCTTTAATTTCTTTTACCTGATAGTTTCCAGGTAACAATCCTTTTGTTTTAATTGTTCCGTCTGTAGCAGTTGTAACTGTTTGTAAAACTGCATTATTTTGTAAAATTTGGTATTGAGCGCCTGCAATGTTTTGGGTCGTGTCATTTCCTTTTTTAACAAGGTTTAGCCAACCTTCGCGAGCAAAGAAGGTAGCCTTAAATTGAAGTGTGAAATCTGGATCAAACCATCCACCTCTTCCCAAGGTTTGTAAACTGCTATCATTTGGTTTTGTTAAAACTGCTTGCCATTTTTTCATTGAACCATGTAATGCACCTGTAGCATAATTATTCGTGTAACTCATATTGGCAGTTAAAAAAAATGTATCTCCACCTTTAATATTTACCGTTGTATTTGTTTGAGTACCTCCACCAACTAAGTTAAATGTCATACCAGCTGGGATAGGCAATTTGAAAACATTTCTTGAATCAGCATTTAAAGTGATATTCTCTGTACGTTGTTGACCATTTACTATAGAGACAGTTGGGTTACTAGTTGAAAAACTCGCTGAAGGATTTGGCACAGGATTACTAGCAACCTTATTCATTAATGCCTGCGCTTCAGGGGTATTAATTCCTGAAGCTACACCCGTATAATAGTAACTTACAACCAAACTAGTAGCTGTGTATCCCATTGCAAAATCAGTAAAAATATTTTCTGAACCGTTCCAACCATAATACAATGCAGAACGTACATTTACATCATTATAAATTAGACCATCATCAGCAGGTGTACCTGTTGGTGGAGTTGGCTTAGAATGCTCAATACAGAAAGCATCTTCACCATTGACGCGGAAATGTCCAACTACATTGTATCCATATATTACTTGACCCAAATATTCAATCGTCACATTAGCTCGAACTGAACGAGCTAATACTGTTGATCCATCAGATTGTGTATTACCACCTTGTTTCATTAATTCAGCAAGATCTTCTTTAGTTATTTGTTCTTCATTTTTATAAAATGCTTCACCATCGAGCATTGGAGTTCCATTTTCATTAAACGTAATTATCTTTGAAGATGGTTCAATTACTTCATTTGTAGATGATTCAATGACTTCAAAAACTGGTAGTTCTTTTTCAACAATGGGACTATCATTAGCATTTTGATTTTCACCTACGGTTGTTTGACTATTTTTTTCTTCACTATCTTTATTTTCAGTTACATCAGAAACTTTAGTTAAATCTGTTTCCTTATTTTCTTCATCAACGATTGCTTCTTTTTCAAGTTCTTGTGTAATCGTCTCTTGTGGAGGATTACTTACCACATCAGCAAACGCTGTTATACTAGGGATAAACAATTGAGTAAGCATAATTGCTACTGTTAATTTTACCCATAATTTGTTTAACATTGATTTATTTTTCATTAGTACACCTCAAATTCTATTTTTTGTGTCATTAAAATAATAGATTAAATGGTAGGTGCTCGTATTTGCATATTATCCCCTCCCCCAAAAACACAAAAAAGGACGATATCAAATTTACTGATATCGTCCTTTTTTTATAATCTTACCAATTTATTATCCCGCCTGAATTGTTTCCACCTTCTCCATTATTATGGTTCACATCATTTTCAAACTCTTCTGTATCACCTGTTGTACCGGTCCAACTTTCGCCAGGTGCTGGATTTGAAGGTTGTGATGGAGGTGGCTGAGTAACTCCGTTATTGCTGTTATTCCCTTGAGAACCGCCAGGTGATGGCGTGCTATTACCAGAACCATTGTCCGTATAGCCTGCATTTGAAGAGTTTCCACTATTATTATTATTTGCATTGCTTGATTGAGCTTTTGCTTGGGAGGCTTGTTCTTGTTGTGCAGTTGCTTCAACTGCTGCTGTTTCTTGGGCTACTTTTTCAGCCTCAACTTCTGCTACTCGCTCTTTTTCTGCAAGTTTCGCATCGACTACAGCTAATGAAGCAAATAAATCAGTTTTTAATTTTTCTTGCTTTAAAGCTTCAACCTTTGCAACTGCTGCAGTATATGTTTCTCTTGAAACATCTTCTTTTACAGCTTGTTTCGTGTTATCTGCAAATAGATCACTTGTTAATTTTTTTGCTTCCTCCATTAAAGCTAATTGAGTTGTCACTTCTTCAACTCGTTTTTGTTCTTTTTCATAAAACTTTACTTTATCTGATTTTAAAGTTTCTAATAAATCTTTTGATTCATTTAATGAAGCACCTTCTTTAACAACTCCTTCTGATTCAAAGGCTTTGTCTAATTCACTTGTTACAGTATACATGCTTAACGCATAGGTCAATTGAGCTTCGTTTTCTTTTATTTCTTTATCTTTTTCTTCTTTTTTTCCATCAAGTAATGCGTTATTAATTTTCTTACTTTGTTTATCATCAAATTTTTCAGATAAAGCCTCTAAAGTTGAATCTGCATAAGATTCTTCAACTAATTTTGATAACGATTTTTTATAAGAAGCTTTGTTTGAAGCTTGTAGTTCAACTTTTGCCTCTGCTTGTTTTGTTGAAAGTGAATCTGCCAAAACGACTCCTCCACCAAGTAATACTAACACTGTACAAGCTGTTCCAATCCAAATCTTTTGCTTTTTAGTCCATTTTTCAAAAAACTTTGTCATTTTAATTCCTCCAGTTATAAATAAGTTCTTTTTTAGTTACTTTAAGATTAACATAATTATTTAATCTTGTGATAGTTATATCTGACTAATTACTGTTTTTCTCATATTTATTTAATTTCAATTGTTACTAATCAACATCATACTAGACTTCGGAAGTAAAACATCATTTACTTCTTCAATGTTTAATACCTTTTTAACTGAATTAAATTTTTCAACAACCATTCTATCAATTTCTTTTTTCGTTAAATTTTTAGTGAAAATTATATTTCTTCTAATCGTCTGTCCACTATTTGTTTCAAACGAAATATAATACTCAATACCATCATACCAGTGATCTTCAATTCTCATAGTACCCCTCCTTGATTGTAATGAATCATTTCTTAATTCTCTTTTCTTTAAATGAGTTTGCAGAATGCATAAACGAAATAGCTAAGATAATCGATCCTGAAAAGTATATCGGAATGGCTAGAAAACCTATCCAATACAATAAAAAATAAAACGGAAGTACAAAAAGCACAGCATTCATCAAACCTACAAAAAAATCTGTTGATTTATCTTGTTTCATTTCATCACTCCTTATACAATTTTCTACTTTTAGGTATCGTATAAATCATTAAAACTTTGATGTTTACTAACAAATTTGTAAAACAGTCCAACATTCGCAAGGTTTATATGCAATCGTTACCTCAAACTCTACAAGAGTAGACTACAGCTTATTTGAACTAAACTGTCTCTTGATGTACTGCTGATACCCGAACCCTTTTAAAGGCTTTATTGCGGGCTTCACCTTCTGCATATCAGCGCTTATCACAGAAGCGGAGGACTAGTCCGAATATGATTGGGGTTACACCAATTTTTACCACAACCTCTCAAATGTCTTTTAATGACACTCTCCGTTGCTTTTGTTAACAAACATCAAAATTTTAATGATTTTGTTAGTTGATTCTACTTCAGTAAATACTTGATTACGTGTTTTGGATTGGAAGATACTACTACACCATTACCATGTTTTAATTCTTTAAATTCAACCCTTAAAGCACCAGCCTTTAATAGCCGTACTTCAATTTCTTTTTTTGATTCACTTGTTAATTCATCGAATGTTATTGAGGAAATATTTTGTGCATGAACTGCATATTTTCTCTGCATTTTTCGGTCATCTTCTTTGAACTTACGCTCAAGACTTTCAGAAACTTTAAAAGGGATCTTGTTTTTATCTATCAATTTCACCGACTTTAACATCCCTTTATTTGTTGATAGTAAATTTGAGTGAATGTTCTTTCTTTCAGCAATTAAGGTTCCAGTATGATCATAAACCTTTTTAATTGCGTAATACGACTTTTGTATCGTTGTTTTACTTTCAATTGGCTCAGAAAAATCAACGCCCCAATAAGAATTTTCTATTAACACTAAATTCTCATTTTCTATCCTTCTTTTTTTTCCATCAAAAAGTACAACTTCATGACCGCACTCTCGAACATTTTCCCAACTTACAACATTACCAGGCTTTTTCATTTTAGTCGCCATACTACTTTCTCCTCCCCCAAATTAAAATTATTATTATCTATCTCGAATATTGCTAATGTATTGTCATCACTAAAACTGTTTGATCCAAATCGATTTCTCAACTTACAGTAAAAGTATTTTTTAGCAAAACTCGAAAAACAAAAAAAGGAGTATCACTAGTATAAATAGTGATACTCCTCTTTTAACCTTGCTCTGCCATAATTGGCCCCATAAAATTAATAATATAAAAACGTTGCTTATGCATAAAACTTACATTTACAGACTATTCTAATTGAAAAATAAGCTGAAAAATATACAGTTGTATGCTATATTATTAATTGTTGCAACTTTTATTGCAACTCGGGGCTTCTTATAACAGGAGCAACGAAAAAAGGCGCTGTACACTATCTAATTAGAGTAGATATGCTGTACCCTGGGTGTGCTTGACCGTATTAAATCGTTTGGCGACGATTCATTACGTTAGCACTCAGGGCCTTTTTTTATTTACCCAGTTTTAATAAAAAACCAGTTAAGTAAAATTATATTCAATTTTCAAAATAGTCATTTTTATAATTATCGCTAATTGCTCACATAATCTTAAACTTGCTGTTTAAGATTACCACAGTCGTTTTTCTTTTGCAAATACAAATAATGGGACTTGTGATAATGAAATTTTGATTTTTAAGCTATAAAAGTCGGTAATTAAGGTAAATCCGAAACCCTTTGCATAATCAGAGTAATACAAAATATTATTTTATTCTCAGCCGCTAGCTACCATCCCCAGTGTAGAAATTAAAATTTCAACATCAACTGCCTCTACAACAGTACCGTTCATATTATCTACCTCCTTCCAAAAAATAAATTATGAAATATTTCAGTAAATTAAGTATACACAATTATTTACCAAAAGTCTCTATTTTTTTGACAAAAGCTGTTTTTTAAATCATTTAGGTGTGATAAAATATTATTCATAGGAAAAGCCTTTAAAAATAGTCTAAAAAGCTTTTAAAAAGAGCTCGTTTCCTTATTCAGACATTTATATTAACATCTTGTTTTTTCTGCTTAAATCTTAAAAATTATTTTACTAATATTTATAAAAGAATTTTAAAATATAAGGGAGTGGTATACTTGGAAACACTAACAACAAACAAAATTATTAGGAAACTGAGAATTGAGCAAAAAAAAACACAAACCCAATTTTATAAAGGTTTATTTTCAAGATCTGTTTACCAAAAAATTGAGAATGGAGAAAAAAAGCTTAATCATCACGAACTTATTTTAATTGCAAACAATTTAGGAATTGACTTGTTTGAACTATTAACACTGTGCGCTGAAGAAACGAAAACAGATATAAAAGAACTTAGAGAACGAATTCAGCAAACAATCCTTTCTCCAAACGGACAGAGAAAAAGAGAATCCATTAGCGAGATCCAGTCTATCCTTAAAGAAAACAAAAAATTTAACCCGGAATGGTTTAATCTATATTTATTTTTTTCAATTGCCTTCAGAAATTCAGAAGAACCTATCATAATGCCAAGTATAAATGACCTACATTACCTGGAAAAAATATACTCTGAAAAAACCTTTTTTACTTTAATCGATTACAAAATATATTTAAACTGTATAAATATATACGGTCTTCAACAAATTAAATTTTTAGAAAAAAAACTATTTCCAGTCAAACAGAAAGAAATAAGAAGTCAGGAATTTATCTCCACTGTCTTTTTAGCTTATAATAATATGATATGCCAAGCTGTCTATGTTAAAAATTACACTCAAGGTTTTAAATATTTAAAGCAAGCACTTAAATTTGAGAATAGAGAAATTGAATATTCGTCAAAAATACAATTCCTATTCCTTGAACAGCTTCTATATTGCCAATTATACAAAGCACACGACAATCACAAAAAAGAAATAGAAGCCTACCTTAAAGCTTATAATTACGCTGAACTTGTCGAATCTTTGGGGGATACTCAGCAAAGTAAGATCATGTATCATGACCTAGAACAAGTTAAAGAAAATAAAGATATTATTTCTCCAGGTGATCCGAGTCTCAAATTTGATAAACCTACTCAACAGGACAGTGAAGTTAAATTGTATTTAAATAGCCTTCCACCAAGAAAAATCAAATAACACATTCCAGCTAGCAACCAATAATTTTCATTTGTATTGGTTGCTGCTTTCGTTTATTTTCGAGATAAAACTTCTACAAAAACTACAGAAACCTCCACAAACGTATCTTCATCACTTAAAATCCCTGTTACCCATCCAGGTAATGTTCTCCCCATCGTTACATACAACTCAATCATAACCTTCAAAAACTCATCTTTTTTACTTTTTTCACTAGCTTTTTTTAATCGACGTACAAAATCTAAAAAACGAATCTCTATCTCGCTACCTGCAACGTCAGCTTTAACACTCTCAGCTTCCCTAGCAACCTTCTCAGTCAATTGTATCCCCTCTTCAGCTAGAAACGTCTTATTTCCAACTTGATTAACCAGGTATTCTGATTCTAAACGAATCAGCTTATTATAAACCTCGTCAATTGTAAAATCACCTAATGCAGCAATCCCTACAAAAAAATAAATTGGATACTTCTCTATCCCCCACTCACGCTTAAACCAAGTGGAAATCGTTGATTGCGGGATTCCTGTTGCTAAACAAAACTCTGATAAATTCATTTTCAACTCTTCTTTTAAAAAAATTAACACCGGATGTTTACCCAAAATAAAATCTTTTCCCATTCCCTTGCCTACCTCTCTATCTTAGAATTACAAACACTTTGCGATATAATTATCGCAAGCTCTATTTAAACTCTAACATAAATCATAAACAACGCAAACAATAAAATAAACTCATACTCTTAAAGTATATCTCTAAATAGATCCCTAATGCTTGGTTAGAGAGAAGTGCGTATATAAGATATATTAAGTAATTGGCAGACTGGCTCTTTTAATTTAACTTGTATCTAGTTCTGATAATTCCATCTGCATCGTTCTCACAGGCTGTTCTGACGCATCTTTTAGGAAATTAGCCACAACGCTACGGCATTTTGGAATTAACTCACAAAGCGCTAAAACTAATTTTTCTGCTCTTTCTTTTTTATTGTGGTAGATTGATTGAATCAGCATAGCCCTGGTAGTCAAGTATGTTCGACTTGCTCGCCCACGTGTGGTTTCTGTAAATAGTTCCCCACGTTGTTCCAGGTCCTTTAGTAATTCCTTCAGTGTTGATTTCGGAATTCCAATTCCTTCTTGAATCGCAGCATAGGTGGTTTCGATAACCATTTTATCCGGAGTAACTTGTTTGTTAATCCACTCAAAAAGGTCCTTCTGCCATTCGTATTTATGAACTCGTTGTCTCTCTGTCCGTGCTTTTTTATGCTTATGCCATAAACTTCTATGCACTTTTCCATTTGTTTTAGTTTTTAATTCTTTCATGTGATCTGATTTGGCCCATTTATGGATTAAAGCATTAATGTGATCCTTGTGTGCACCTTTGTATTCTCCGCTATAGGCATTTATTACCGTTCTTTCAAGTTCCATGTACTCAAGGGGGCTTGTTAAATTAATATTAAATTCTTCCATCATGTTTAATGCCTCCTGAAATGTTAACCCCGAACTGTAACATGCCAATGACATTGTTAATACTGCATTGTTTCTTCCCAAATCTTGGCCAGCACCACAATCAATTTCATTTGCATTGATCAATGCTTTAAACCAAGCAGCATTAATTTGTTTTCCGTATTTTTTTATACGTACATTATTTTTGCCATCAGCAACTGCAGCAATATTATTCTCTTCAACACAATTTTTGGCATAAAACATGGACCATTCTTGTAAGTCATCAAAATAATATTGAAACTCCGGATTAAAACTAACAATATTATCAGAATTCGGCGTTCTAAAAATACCGAAATTGTTACAACCAACGTCCACACAGTTCATTTTCTCAGCAAATGCTAACTTAATGCTACGAGAAATCGCTCTTGCTGTTCTTAAAGATTTATAATTATTGGCACTCGATACAAAACTCGGTTCTTTTAGTGAATAGTAAAAGTGATACCCTTTTGTTGTTTTCAAAACTAGTGTAGGTACATAGTAAAAGCCTGCTTTAAAAGTATTTTCAATGATTTCGTTAACTGATGCTCTCTCATAAGCTGATTTGAAATCAATATCGACAACAAAACAGTTGATTTGGCTTAGATTGTATTCTTTATGTCCTTTTACATAGAGCCTAGTCTCATCCGTATATCCACCGTAACTAAATATATTTGGAGTCCAATGGGTAAATTGATCTCTATTTTCTTCTAGTGCTTCAAGTGAAGTCAATACAATGCCTCTTGCTGCTTGCATGTTTTCCTTTGTTCTGAAACCAAAAATAGCACCCTTTTTATTTTTATCTTCCTGAAAGTTCAATGAATTGTATTTACTATTCTTAACTTTGTAGCGTTTTAATCCACCATTTAGAATTAGTTCTTGAACTTTAATCGGATCTATTTTGATTGCTGCAGTATTAGGTTCTGCTATAGTTTGCATTATATTTCACCTCCAGTTAATCAACAAAAAAAGAGAGAGCACTAGTACTAGTGCTCTCTCTTTCGTCATTCCAAACTGTTATGCTAATTCCCAGCGTGAAAACACACTTAAATAAGCCTTAAAAGGTTGAATTTTCCTTGAAAATTTGGTATAATAAATTATCAGAAACAGGCTCCAACCTGTTTCATTCAAAATAAAATACTAATTTTTATGGGACGAGAATGAACACATAGCTTTCGTATGTGATTCAGAATGTATTAGAGGGACCAAGCTCTTATACTTTCCGTCTCTTTTTTTGTATCAATCATACCTAAACTTTTTTAAAATGTAAATATTTTTACATTTGATATATGCTTTTAATTCAATTCAAGTGCATTGGCACCCTTTAATCGAAATCTATCAATTTCTTCTGGAGTATTTAACTCAGAAATCATTTTTTTTATTTGTTCTAACTCAAATGAATGGTTTAAAAGGAGTGGCTCATATTTACTAAAAACCATATCTTCAAATCTATCCAATGCTTCAGTACCAAAATTTCTAGTTCCGTTGTCAAACTCTCTAACATAACTAGATGCTAATCCAATTGCTTTAGAAAGTTCAATTCGACTAATATAATAGTTATCGATTAGAAATTTTAGTACATAACGATTATACTCATTTCTAAATTCTTTAGTACCCTTTTCCATATAACCTCTCCTTGTTGTCACTTGTAACAACAGTTCTTAAGTAACATAATACCACCTTTTTTTTACATACTCAATAGATATTACTTTTTTTTTTCACTGTTTTTGTTTTTATTTTTGAAAAAACCCTTTAAAATCAATTAGTAATATATTGTATTACTATTTAAAATACATTATTAATAGTAATACAATATATTTTATTACTAAATACTATTCAGAAAACCCTTATTTATAAACTTTTATTCACTTAGTTGTTGATTTCGACAACGTTAAGTGGTATTATATTGTAGTAGTATTATATGTATATTTTTAATAGTAATATATTAGTCACATTTTTGTATTACCTTTATATTTCTTTAAGGAGGAAACTTACTATGGCAGTAGGAATTACAGTTGCAGCAAACAAAGGTGGGGTTGGGAAAACTCTTATCACACTAAATCTTACCGGTGCTCTTAGAAAATCATTTCCAAATGCTCGTATACTAGTTGTTGATACAGATGCACAGGGGAATACAACAAAATCATTTAGAGTTAAACTGAAGAACGATCAAAACACTATATACGATGTTTTTATGGGAACAGCCACTGTTGAAGAAGCCATTGTTACAACATATGACAATCAAATTGATGTATTACCAGCAAATGCTGATAACAACTATTTAGAGTTTGACAAAATGGAAGTCTTTCGTGATACAATTCTAGAATGGTTTATATCATTAATTAAAAAGTTTAAAGATAACATTTCAGAATTAATGACCCTCGAGGGATTGAAAAAAAAGATGAACAAGAACATTGACCCTAGCTCAAATTACTTTAACGCTCTGGAAGGTGCTTTTGATAAGGTTGAGCATGATTATGACTTTATTATTTTTGATACTCCTCCTGAACTTAAACAAGTAACGTCGTCAGTGTTGTCAATTGCAGATGTTGTATTGGTTCCTTATGAACCTGATTTGAATGGTGTAGATGGTGTAACACACCTAATATCACGAGTAAACACACTAAAGGATAAATATAATCCTAGTTTGAGAATTGGTGGTGTTTTGGCAAATAAAGTTTATAATACAAATCTACACGCTAAAATGATTAATGCCATGATGAAATACACCAACAGAAATAATTATCACTACTTTGATTCTGAAATCCCTAGATCTATTACATTTGCTGATAAGTTAGTACGAAACGGTATGCCCATTACTATGAGCGCACCAGAAAATAAATTTTCTCAAAATTTTTACAAGTTACTAAATGAAATGAATCAGTTAGGATTACTTTCAAAAGAAGGAAATGTTCTTGAAATTCCTAATCAACTATATAATGATAAGGAGGAAGAATAATGCCAAGAAAAAAGAGTAAACAATCAGCTAGTGGTGACTTTGACTCAGCTTTTGACGACGATTTAGATGACATTCAGACCCCTGTAGATAGTCTTGGTGAAGACTTTATAGAGCCTAGTACTAATGTCCCTGCAGAAAAACCATTAAATATTTCTACAAAAAATGACATTTCTAACAAATTTGGTTTAAAAAAAAATAGCAACCTTTCTGGTACTGAACTAGTCCCAAGAACATATAAAGTTGAAAGAACAACAGTAGATAGATTAGAAAGCCTTGTATATAAAGATTCAAGAAGAAATAAAAAAATTCCTGGAACTAAAGGATTTATCTCAGATTTTATTGAGAATGCGATTTGGCAACATCTTTTCCAATTAGGTTTAGCTACTGAAGATGAGGTCAATTCACACCTTAAAGATTACAGTAAATATCCTTTAAATTTGAATTTAGAAGATGAACAAGACTAAGAATTTAATTATTCTTAGTTTTTTTAATCTTCTATTAAACACTATTACTTGCATATTACTTTAAAGTAATCCGCAAGTAATATCCAATTCTAATATCATCGATTGCTCGCATCATATATTACCTTTGTATTTCTTTTAGTCATATTATATATTACTATATTCAAAACCTTGGTATAGCTTACTTTCGAAAAAAATATATTAGCCATATAATGTATTACCTATATATTACTTTTAGCAATATATTATATTGTATGTATGTTAAATAAATTTTATTTAGTCATACAATATATTACCTATATATTTCTTTCTACGTATAAAAAATCTTACTAATGGTAATAATTAATTTAGAAACAAGATATTCCACTTATTAAGGCAATTTTATAGATAATAAGAATCTAAAAATCCACACCCATTGCCTAAAACAAGTGGTTATACTCCAAGCCATTTTCATTCTTAAAATTACTTAGTACTTTATTTCTAAGACCAGTTCCTTATCATTAGCTATACCTAAGCTGTTTGTTTATTACATAAGTCATACTCGCATTCCTAATCATCATTAAAATACGTCTTAATATTTTTTTGTTCTAATACCACTATCCATAATCCAACTTTTCTTAATAGTAATTCTAGTGTATGCTTCTATTTATTAATAGACGTTTGACAAATAGAAAGTCACCCTAACTTTATTAGCATTAAAGCAGATTTACTTTCTATTATCTTAAGTCATATTATCTATTACTTTTATATTACTATCTTAAACTGCGTTGGTACTACTTTCTTACAAAGATAATATAGTAGAAATATAATATATTACCTTTATATTTCTTTTAGTCATGTACTAGATTTATATGTATTTTAAATCTATTTTCTTTAGTGGTATAATCTATTACTTTTATATTACTATATTAAAATTCATTGGTATTACTTGCTTACAAAGGTGATATAGTAGAAATATAATATATTATCTTTATATTTCTTTTAGTCATACACTAAGTTTATGTGTATTTTAAATCTATTTTCTTTAGTGGTATAATATATTACTATATTAAAATGCGTTGGTATTAATTGCTTACAAAGGTGGTATAGTAGAAATATAATATATTACCTTTATATTTCTTTTAGTCATACACTAGATTTATATGTATTTTAAATCTATTTTCTTTAGTCATGCTATCTATTACTTTTATATTACTATCCTAAAATATAATGTTATCACTTACTTCTGATGATAAGCTATTAGCCATAAAATATATTATCTTTGCACTTCTTTTAATTAAATGACGTATGGTAACATTTAAAAGAGAAAATATTATTATTCAACTTGATATTTATGTATTAGTGGAGGGGGAACAATGTTCAAAATCCCTTCCTGAAGACCCAATAAAGTCAGGAAAGGATTAACTTCAAATTTACTTAAATCTCACCTAACTACTAAAATCATACACTAGAAATTAAGTAATTAACATTTAGCAAAAGGACAGCAATTGTTATTCAATACTATTCATACTATCTCGCTGCTCATCGTCAATAATGTGTATATATAAGGCTGTTGCTGAAAGAGAACTTTGTCCTAACTGATTACTAACTGTCATTTGATTTTTTGTTACCTGGTAAAGCTTAGTAGCAAGAGTATGTCGCATTTTATGAGGTGTAACACGAGTTTTAAATTTAGTTGAATATTTAGCTACCATTTTTTCTATTGTATCTGTCTCAATTCGTTTAGCAGTTTTTTTGTAAGTAGTTAAAAATAATGCTTTCTCATTTTTTTCTGGAGCATATCTCTGTGTACGTACAGTTAAATAATTATCTAAATAGACCATAGCAAATGGTGCAATAATTACTGAATCTTTTTTTCCACCTTTTCGAATAACAGAAACTGTATTAGTGGCCAAATTTAAATCATTGATATTGATGTTTGCTGCTTCAGAAACTCGTAATCCAGTACCTAAAATAAGAGCATTAATCGCTAAGTCACGTTCAAGTGATTTTTTGTAGTAGGGGAGTTGCTTAAGGCTAATGGATTTAGGATAATCATATTCAATAAAGTTTAAATAGCCCATAGATTCATCACCCAGAAATAGTTTCTCTTTAATAGCCGCAGCTCTGCTAGAAAATGTCTCATTTGTCTTTACTGATTTAACTTTTAACATTACATTACGATCAAAATAAGAATTTCCATCTTCTTTTTCTGTTTCTGTAGTTAAATAGTTGAAAAGAGAGGAGAGGCTGGCCATCGTTCTTTTTACAGTATTGTAAGAAAGAGCTTCATTAGTATCAGAACTATTTAATTTTTGTCTAGAGAGAAGAGAAGACTTAAATAATTCAACATCTTCTTTTTTTAAATTCTCTAAAGCAGAGAGAGGGACTAAAGAAATTTTTTCTTCTTTAACAATAGCTTCCGATAGAAGCCAATTAAAAAATCTACGATACTCTTTTAAATATTCATATAATGTTGCTAAAGAGTAGGGGACACTTAGCTTTGCATAATAATATTCCTCAACATACCAGGGGAGGGTGACAAGCTCATTATTTATTAGTTCTTGTAATTTTTCTTTTCTCAATACGATTACCTCCAATTTATAGGGAAGGGAACTGATGTTCCTAATTAGATAATAGCATATAAAGCTATTTTTATCAACAAAAAATCGTTTATAACTATTTTTTTGATTGTAATTCTATATCATGACTATTGACGGCTTGGATCCTACTAATTTTAAAATACATGTTACTGTAAGTAAATTAAACCATATAAATTAGAAATGAAAACAATTGAAATGTTATCCATTTAGACGTACAATGGACACACAAGTAGAAGGGGAGGGTTTATAATGACCGCAATTAAAGAAAAATCTAGAATCTTTATTCGTGCAGAAACTAAATTAAAAGACAAGGCCACTAAAGAGCTCTCTAGTAAGCAGTTAGATTTAACCACAACTTTTGATTTATTTTTAGACAAAGTTGTCAAACAAAATAAATTCCCTTTTGAAATTACAAATGAAACTGCAGAAGAAAAAAATCTAGCAAATATTCGTTTAAATGTCATTGAAGGTTTGTCAGATGCAGAGGCGAACAGAGGTATCGGCGCAAGCACGTACCTGCAACAACTACAAACTAAAAAAGCCGAATTAATAAATAAGTAAGTATACAATCATCCTCACCAAATAAATACGAAACTTAATTGAATATAACTCTATTATATTATTTGGTATTTCCGAAATGGAAAAAATGTTAATGTTTTAACTATCTACAACAGATTAAAAAATACTACAGAAGTTTAATTGCAGAATAAAGTAGACAGTTTTTTGATATCATAATTCAATAAGATGCCTGAAAATAAAAACCCTTAATTTAACGTTTTATACGTATAATATACTTCCAATGTGTATTAATTAGTGGTAAAATAAAGTTAGATAAAAATAAGAGAGGATGAACGATACTATGACCACACTAGAAAAAAAACCAATTAATGTTAAAGTAAATAGCGAACTTAAAACTGAAGCAGAAAAGCTATTTAATGAATTAGGTTTGACAATGACAAGTGCTATTACTGTATTTTTACAACAGTCAGTATCAAACCAAGCAATCCCTTTTCAAATAAAAAAACCTAATGCGGAAACCCTTAAAGCTATTAAAGATATTGAAGATGGAAATTTAGAGGGTGGATTTAGCTCTGTGAAAGATTTGTTGGAGGATTTAAATGCTTGATATCTATTACACATCAAAATTTAAAAAAGACTATAAAAAAATAATTAAGCAAGGGAAAAAAACTTCAGAGTTAGAAAAAGTTTTAGATTACTTGCAACAACAAAAGAAATTACCAGAAAAATACAAGGATCACTTGTTAACTGGAAATTACACGGGTTTACGAGAATGTCATATTAATCCTGATTGGTTACTAATATATAAAATCGATCAAGAGAAATTAATCCTAGCTTTAGCTAGGACAGGATCTCATAGCGAGTTGTTTTAATTAAGATCAAAAATTTTATGAGTAGATAAAGTCATTTGTTCAGATATCTCAACTTTTCGCTTTATTTTTCCGAATAAATTTTTAATCTTAAAGTCTAAATAAAAAAAGAAATGCTGAGTTAGAAGCATTTCCTTTTTTATTGTAGAGCATACCGTAACTTTGGGTGAATGCGCTGTGTTGCAATGTATTATGTTCAACTTTCAGGAAAACTAATATTTTTATGAAAGTTGAATAAGGCTAACAACTGAATAGCTGTTAGCCTCTTTTAATTTGTATATTCAACAGAATACTCTATCATTTTCTAATTACCCCATCTATAATTTCCAAATTCTTTTACCATTTCTTTTTCAGTTACAACATTGCCTTCCTCGAAATCTTTAAAACTTTCTTCAATTAGATTTCTATCATGTAATTTTTGTGTTTCTGATAAGTCTAATTGAATGATGCTTCCATTTTCTTTATACGTTAATGATTCGTCAACTGTTATTCCGTTATCTTTAGGTAAAATGACTCCAAGAGAATTCCCGATACGTATAACTTTTGTTTTTTTATGAATTCCACCTCATTTCCATTTAAAACTTTACTCTAAATAATAAAAAAATTGACATTGGACTCAAACTCATTTAATTACATATCTTCATTATATTATTTATCTCTTAACTCAATAAGTTTATTTACATTGCTAACTATTAACTCAAAGTATTCTTTTTGATGATCAGTAAACTCAGGTGATTTTCTACTTTGATAGATCAGAATTTCTTCACTATCATTGAAAACTCCGTAAGGACGATTTTCTTTTAATATTGCCTTTTCAAAAAAACTTTTTCTTTTTGGAAACTGTGTATACTCAATAATTCTGTTTAAACTCAAAGTATCATTTTCTAATTCTAAAATATTACTAATCTCATTCAACAATTTTTCCCGTTTTTGCATAATTTATTCAACCTCTCAACAGTTATTTTTCTAACTTAATTATACCTTTTTCTTTCAACAAGTTAAAGGAAGTAAATAATGCCATAACACTTGATTAAGTTCTTATTTTTTTATTACTACTCTAATACAACTTCTTTATATAGAAGCCAAGTTATCTAAATTGATAATATTAAGATTTTGCGATAACTCCCTAATTGCAAATCCATTATGCTTAAAATATGATTAACTCATAATTTTTATCTCATTTTAAATAAAAAATAAAAGAATCAACTTATGTGCCGACATAGGTTGATTCTTTTATTTGTTTCTATCGTTATATATTTGTACTTATAAGATTAACATGATATCTTAATAATTACAATACCACAGAATTAAAGGTCTTCTGTATTGTATTCCGTATATCCTTCATAATAGTAACTAACATCGATACCTTTCATATATATTTCTCGGTTATCAATAAATTTAGTCAGGGCATTAGTCAGAAGATATCGTATTTCCAAATCGTTAACCGGACTACGCTCCATAGCTGATAAATAATATTCTTTATTGATTAAATTCCAATCAATAACTTTTTTCACTTCTTTTTTTAAAATTAAATCTAACCATATTCTAGTGCTGCGTCCATTACCTTCTCTAAAAGGATGCGCTACATTCATTTCCACATATTTTGCTACAATCTCTTCAATTGTTTGTTGCGGCATCTGATCAATAAACTTTAATGAAGCCTCTAAGTACATAACTGGAGCAAATCTAAAATTACCTTTAGAAATATTAACGGTTCGAATTTCACCTGCAAAATCATAAATATCTGAAAATAGGTATCTATGAATATCAGATAAACCTTTATACGTACCAACCTCTAATGTATGAATATCGCCTGAATCATATAATTTCTTAGCATTAGCTTTACTAATTTTTTCTTCAGCCCTTGCTAACTTTACTTGATCAGTAATCCCTAGTTTATTATTTAGCATATTTCCCCTCCGTAATACTTACCTAAGCAGCAAAGCAAAAAAATGAAATATAGGCCAGGTTGTAAAATCAAAAAAGTATATAAACTACTCATTTACTTTTTTTGTCAATTCATGTATAGTATTTAAAACCGTATCAAGAATGTCATTTGGTATTTTCTCAAGATACTTTAAAGGCCTTACTCTATAATCAATCGTCATTAATTGTTCTACAAATAGTTGACCACTAGTTTTTGTTCGATCATCCAATACTACATGAGTAGGATAATTCCATTTTCCATTACTAATAGGAACAACCCAAGTAAAAGGAGATGTTTTTGATAGTAAATTTGCACTAACAACTAATGCAGGGCGTTGATCTTTTTGTTCGTGTCCTAATGAGGGGTCAAAATTTACTAGAATAATATCTCCTTGCTTAGGTATATATTTTCCTACCATTCTTCTCCAACTCTCCCCATACTTAACCAAGCACTGTCTTCTACAGTTGGTTCATAAAATCCACCATCATAATTTTCAAACATCTCTTCTAAAGTTTTAGTTTGTCTTCTTTTTTTTATAATAATTTGATCCGCATCTGCTACAATTTCAATTTCTTCAGAATCATGAAATCCAGCAACTGCTAAAAGTTCTTTTGATAGACGAACAGCACTACCATTCCCCCATGTTTTAACACTAGCATCAACAACATAGCTCATAAGAACACCTTCCTTCTAAAATAAGTATACACGAAAGTAGATACATTGTAAAGTAGATACTTTCGTGTATACTTATACTTAATAATTATTTATGACTAAATTTTAGAAACGTATTTTGATGCATTTATGACCAATAATCCATATGAATAGTTTCAAATGACCTTAAAAAGCTCCTCACAACATTCAACTATCACTATATTTTAAAATTATCTTTGATTTCTCCTTGAACAATGAACTTATTAACTTCTGATGTATTCATTAAAGACTGATAATATTGGATTTAAAAGCCTAATTTAAAATCAGCCAAACTTTCACCAATTTCTTGATCTGTGATACCTAAATATCGTTTTGTAATCTTTTCGCTAGAATGATTAAAAATAATCATTAAGGTTCCAATATCTTTTGTCTTCATATAATAATTATAACCAAATGTTTTTCTCATCGTATGTGTGGCCAAGTCTGATCTCTCTAATTGGATACCTACATTTTGAAATACACGGTATAATCCATTTACAGTTAAGTGACTATTCCCCACATGTGAAGGAAACAAATAATCCTCTTCAGTTAAATTCATTTCTTCAATATACGTTTTAATTAATGGCTGTAAATTTTCTAAATGTAGTGTTTGAGTTTTCCCCGTTTTTTTCTCAATAATTTTTGGTGTAAGTGAATATGAAATATCTTTCACTTTTCGACAAACAATATCTGAAGCACGTAATCCAACATTGATTCCAAATAAAAAGAGAAAAACATTTCTTTTAGAATATTTTGTTCGTCTAAGAACAAAAAGTACATCGTCAATATCTGATTTTGTTCGAAGTGGTTGCACATTATAAGACAAAAAATCATTCCCTTCCGGAATTTTTAACTGCACTATTTCCTTTCTATTGTACCATATTCATGCGGTTAGTTATACAAAATTCAGAAACCCTTTATTTGAAACAAAGTAACCGCACTATTTTATCTAAAATAGTGCCCTTGTTTTATTTTTAATTTTCTCCTCAGTTTCATGTTGTTATTTATAAAACATGAAATTATCTTTGCAACACATAGTTTTTTATACTATAATAAATAAAAGGAGTGTTTAAAATGTTGCTAACAAAATCAAGAATGCAAGGTAGTTCTGTAGTGATAACACTACCACCTCATAATGGTAAAAAACCAGAGTCAAATAAAGAATATTTAGTTGTCTATTCTTCAGACGGCACTATTCTTTTAGTTCCTAAATTATCTGACCCTTTTGAAGGCGGAGATGAAGGAGAGTTTTATGAATTGGATGATTGGGAAGATATTTCACCTGAAGGGAGAGAATTAATCTAATGTCAGAAAAAGAAAAATATATTCCTAACAAAGGAGATATTGTTTGGGTTGATTTTGATTCCTCATCAGAACAAAAAAATCAAAAACGTCGATCTGGTTTGGTTGTTTCTCGTTATGATTTTAACAGAAAGACACGATTTGTAATTATTTGTCCGATTACCTCTACAATAAAAGACCTACCCACTAGATACACACTCCCAACTGAAATGGATATTAATGGACAGGTCCTCATTTCTCAATTAAAATCACTGGATTTCAATTCTCGGAATTTAGTACTTGCGGATTATTTACCATTACAAGATATGGCAAAAATAGATCAAATTATTGACTATATATTTTAGTTTTTCTATTCTTAATAACTAGCATCTATCCTGAATAATTCATAGATCTAATTTTTTTGGGAAAATAACGTTTATACATCGATTTGAGTTGAATTTTCTTTTTTCAACCGGTTTGTACTTGCGAAAACAGATTTCCTTTTGTTTTTTTAACGAAGATAGGGAATCTGGAGCTGTTTTTGGGCGCACGAATCCCTTAGTGATTCCATGTCTTTTTAAAAGCTGATTGCTATTTTACGCTTGCCAACTGAGTTGCTGGATTTTATCCAGTAACTGATAAAACAAGTCTTGATAGACATGATAGGAGCTCATCCGTAAAAGCAATCTTCGGCCACTGTGGACTAATTTACCCGACACCTTGAACAGGCGGAGCCGCAATGTGTCGACTTGGAATGTCGCTTCCTTTTCAGGTAGACAGATGGTCTTCATGAAGTTGACCAGGTTGTAAGCCAACAGGCTTACCATCATCCGCGCATGATTTTCCAAGAAGCTTGAGCTATCCGTCTTGTCGAAATAGAACCCATTTTTCGCTTCCTTGATGAAGTTCTCCATGGTGCCACGTTTATGGTAAATCTGGAAGATGGTTTTCGCGGATAATTCCTCGTGAAAATTAGTGACCACGTACTCGTGACTGAACACCAGCTGATTCGCTTCCCGAGTCGATTTGATACAGATTCGACGTTTTTGGGGCCAGCTATTGGCTTGATAGAACGCGGAATAGTGGTGGACTTCCCTTTCATCCCAGGAATGGTTGTCCCCAACCAGGACATAGGATTCCGCTAGTTTTTCCACGACTTTATTTGATTTCAGGCGGATGACATAGAAACTTCCGTTGGATTCACATGTATCATAGACCTCGGGCGTCGCAAAGCCGCTGTCTCCCCGGACCAAAATATCAGTGCAGGGAAGGACTTGACAGTAATGTGCGAGCATCGGTGCCAGAAAATCTTTTACACCTTTTGACGTATACACATTGCCAGAACGAAGTTCTGCTTTCAGAAAGTCTCCCGTGAGGCCATCGAAGGCCACCAACGGATGATAGCCCTGTGTGCCGTAATGGGCATTGTACTCAGTCTTTTCTTGGTTCCCGAACGTATCCGAATGTGTGGAATCTAAATCGATGATCATTTGGGTATTGTTCCGTTCCATGCGGACCTTGTCCAGCATGGCTTGGTTCAGTTCCTGAAACTGTGCAATGTTCTCCTCGCTGATCCGGTCCCAGAAGCGGGATAGTGAGGCCTGGGAGGCGATGGCTTCCTTATCCAAAACCAACCGAAAAATGGGATCTTCCTTCAAGAGATTGGCGGATGAATCCGCGGAATATCCGGCAATCAACTGGAAGAGCAGCTGTTCGAGCAGGGAGATGTTGTCATGAGTCCAATAAATACGGTCCTCATTGAAGTGGAGGAATTGCTTCGCGAACGAATAAAATCCAAGCGAATCCATGAATTCCTTCACCAAGATGAGACCGGCATCCGACGAAAGATTACCACCGGTGTTTGACACCACCATTTTAGAGTTGAATTTTACGTGTTTTTCCTGTAATGTAGCCATTGAGAGAACCCCTTTCTTGGTTTAGTTTAGTCACTTTAACCATAGCAGATTGGGGTTCTTTTTGTACACCCAAAGGGTGCGGAAAAAGAAAAGAAGAACCGCGCGTTAATAGGCTTTTAATAGAGTATCAGAAATTCTATGAATTATTCAGGTTCTAATTGATTCTATAAGCACTTTACTTAGCGATACATAAAAATTGTGCTATAATACAGTTGTAGTCTTAAAGGATATTATGGTCACTAAGTTACACATATAAATTTTTATGGAGGTGTTGTAATATGGCAAATTTTTACGGAAATGATCCTTTTTTCAACAATGATATGGATGATGTTTTCAATCAATTATTTCGGCGCATGGATAATCAAAATTCGGAGCGTGCACGGTATTTAGTTAATGGACAATCGTTGACACCGGATGAGTTTACTCAATACCGAGCAACTGGTAAGCTACCCCAAAATAATAAAACAATAGAAGTATCTAAAGATGGTAAACAGGCTGTTAAAAAAGGAGGGATTTTAGAAAAGTTAGGGACTAATTTGACGGAACAGGCTCGTGATGGATTACTAGATCCAGTGATTGGACGTGAGAAGGAGATTCAAGAAACTGCAGAAATTTTGTGTCGTAGAACGAAAAATAATGCAATCTTAGTTGGTGATGCCGGTGTAGGTAAAACTGCAGTCGTCGAAGGTCTGGCACAAGCAATTGTGGCTGGTAAAGTTCCAGAAACGATTCAAGATAAAGAAATCTATTCGATTGATTTATCGTCTTTGGAAGCAGGAACTCAATATCGCGGTTCTTTTGAAGAAAATATTAAACAGCTGGTAGAGGAAGTTAAAGCAGCTGGTAATATTATTCTATTCTTCGATGAAATTCATCAGATTCTCGGCACGGGTGCCACTGGTGGTGAAGATGGTGGCAAAGGATTGGCTGATATCATTAAACCTGCTTTGTCACGTGGCGAGTTGAGTGTAATCGGGGCTACGACTCAAGATGAATATCGCAATACTATTTTGAAAAATGCGGCTTTGGCACGGCGATTCAATGATGTTGTGATTAATGAACCGACGGCCGCTGACACTTTACGTATATTACAAGGTATTAAAGAGCTGTACGAAAAACATCATCATGTTGTATTACCAGATGATGTTTTGAAGGCGGCTGTGGATTATTCAATCCAATATATACCACAACGCACTTTGCCAGATAAAGCTATCGATTTGATCGACATGACTGCGGCTCATTTAGCGGCTAAAAATTCGCAAACTGATGTTGAGACATTGGATCAACGCCTTAAAAAATTAGAGGCAGCTAAGGAGGCCGCCATTAAATCGGAGGACTTTACAAAAGCCGCTGATATCAAGAAGTCGATCGAGGAAACCAAGCAAAAAATTAAAGAAACGGATCAAAAAGAAAAAATCACTGCCACGATTGATGATGTGGCACAATCGGTTGAACGTTTAACTGGTATACCAGTTTCTGATATGGGCGCTAATGATATTGAGCGCTTGAAAAATCTTGATAAGCGTCTGAAAAGTAAGGTAATCGGTCAAGATGAAGCGGTTGAAATGGTAGCAAAAGCAATTCGGCGTAACCGTGCGGGCTTTTCAGAGGGTGATCAGCCGATTGGAAGTTTTCTGTTTGTGGGCCCAACTGGCGTAGGAAAGACTGAATTAGCTAAGCAATTAGCCTTAGATATGTTTGGAAATGAAAATGCGATTATTCGGCTAGATATGAGTGAATATGCTGATCGTACAGCTGTGTCGAAATTAATTGGTACCTCGGCTGGATACGTAGGCTATGATGATAATGCTAATACTCTAACTGAACAGGTTCGGCGTAATCCATATTCCATTGTATTATTAGATGAAATCGAAAAGGCTCATCCACAAGTATTAACGTTACTGTTACAAGTGATGGATGATGGGCGCTTAACGGATGGACAAGGCAATGTCATTAATTTCAAAAATACGATTATTATTGCTACTTCTAATGCTGGCTTTGGTAATGAAGCATTAAGTGGTGACAAGCAACGAGATCAGTCATTAATGGATAAGTTAGCACCATTTTTCCGCCCAGAATTTCTGAACCGTTTTAATGGAATCGTGGAATTTTCACATCTGACTAAGCAAGACTTAAGTCAAATTGTCGATTTGATGTTGGCGGATGTACAAAAAACTTTAGCCAAAAAATCCATCAAACTTGAGGTAACTAAAGCGGCCAAAGATTGGCTGATGGAACAAGGCTATGATGAAGCAATGGGTGCGCGGCCGTTACGGCGAGTAATTGAACAACAAATTCGTGATAAGGTAACGGATTTCTACCTTGACCACTTAGATGTCAAAAACTTGAAGGCTGATTTAGTGGATGCTGAGATTGTGATATCGGCAGCTTAGCTTAAATCAGTGTTCATAAATAACTTTATGTAAGAGGAGATTTATTAGGAAGGAGATTGCTTGATAGATCTCCTTTTTTGGCTCTTCGACATTTAGTGTTGGTAGAGAAAGATACAACTGAAAATTTAGTCATAACCAGTTAGGCAGAGTGCTTAACTGGTTTTTGTTGTGCGCCCAGCATGGGCGATAACTTGGTGTTGACAGTCCAGGGGCTTAGTATCCCTAAGCGAAATGGTAGAGTCTGCTTACGCAAGATATTGAACCGCCGTATACGGATCCGTACGTACGGTGGTGTGAGAGGTCGGAGCCGTGAGGCTCCTCCTACTCGATTTACTTAGAAGATCAAGCCTTGAATGAGATAAATTCTTGCTCGAAAGTTGTGGAAATTTCGATAGCCGTAGGCTACTCGTTTTATCACTTTTATCTTGTTGTTTGTTCCTTCTAATGCACCATTACTATACCTGGTTTTTAAAGCATATTGAATCCCTAATTTGTATTTATTTAAAAACGTCAGCTTCTTACAAAACCATTGTGGGAGGCGTTGGTCTAAGCTGTTGATCGTATCGAAAAAGCTTTGGCTGTCCTTGTGTTTAAAGTGATAGAGGAGGAGCTGACAAGTCTCGTAAGCTCATGTTAATTGCTCGTCATAACTCATGAGTATTGACTACAGTTTTCAGTTCCAGTAAAATCAAGGGATACAAGTGTGTCATAACTTATATTCAAAAGTGAGGGTGAAAAAAGATGAAATATGGCTACGCACGGGTGAGTACCCGCCAACAAGATCTAGAAGGACAGCTACGTCAACTCGAAGAGGAACGCTGCGACCGAGTCTACTTCGAGAAAATTACCGGAACAAAAAGTGATCGTCCCGAGTTCCAAAAACTCCTTCAGGAAATTGAGACAGGAGATACGTTGGTTGTGACGAAACTGGATCGCTTCGCTCGCAGCACGCAAGATGCATTGAACACGATCAAGCTCTTATTTGAGAAGGGCGTGCGGATCAACGTGCTGAATTTAGGAATTATCGAAAACACGTCCACTGGAAGATTAATCTTCACGATTTTCAGCGCTTTTGCGGATTTTGAACGCGATTTGATTGTGGAACGTACGCAGGAAGGGAAAGAGCTGGCTAAACAGAAACCTGATTTCAGGGAAGGGCGACCAAAGAAATTTAATCAGCAACAAATCAATCTGGCCATGAATCTATTGAAGAATCATTCCTATAAAGAGGTAGAGAAAATGACCGGTATCAGCAAGAGCACCCTGACTCGTAACAAAAGAATAATGCAATTAAGTGCTGAGGGTTAGAGATAGTCTGAAAATCGTATTATGATAGTGAGCAAGAGAAAGGGTACTGCCCGAAGTTACCTCCACAGGATGGAAGCTGCACCAAGGTACTCCAAAAAAAGGTTCCAACCACCACAATTGGTGATTGGAACCTTTTTTCACTCATTTCAGCTAGGAATGCCCCAGCCTAATCAAGAAAATTGTAACAAAACAATTAACGAATCGCCATTTTAGTGAAACGTCTCATACCCAACCAGCCCATTGCGAGTGTGAATAGAATAATTCCCGTCAAACTAAACCATAGCGGCATAGCAGTAGTGGTTTCCATCATAGTGTATCTCAAGGCTTCATTGATATATACCAGAGGATTAAATAAAACGAGCCCCTTGATTATGGGAAGAGGAGTTAAGGATTGCCAACTGAAGAAAACTGCTCCTGTAAAGATGATTGGCATAAGAAACCCAGGGAACATAGCGGCAATCTGCATGGGCTTCACAATCGTACCAACCAGTAGACCCAAAGAAGCAGATGCAACGGAACTCAAGGCCAAGATAAGGATCAGCAGTAAAATATCTAAACTGGACATGGAGAAATTGAGATAGCTACCCATAAACATCAGTGAGATGGGCAGAACGAGCAATCCACCAATCCAGGACTCAATGATTCCGACAACCATTTTCGACCAAGCCGTCACTCTGATATCGACTGGCGCCTGCAGCCGATCTTCAATTTCCCGAGAATTGTTAAAGTCCATGGACAACGGGATTGCTGTACCGTGGATTCCCGTGACTAGAAGGCTCATGCCAACCATCCCAGGAAACATATTGTTTGGGAAATCTTCCGTTAAAACACCGATGCGCGGCAAAATAAATCCATAGGTGAGAATGAGGATAAAGGGCAACATGGCTACCCGAAAAATGAACTCCGCCCAGTTCCGCCATTGGACCAGTATATCCCGTTTCACCATCGTCCAAAATACGGAATTAGTTGATATTTGCATTTGTCCCATTGTTTTTCTCCCCTTCCTTATTATCCGTCAAACTGATGTAAATATCCTCTAAGCTCGTAGAACTTAACTGAATATTTTCTAAAGTAACATTGTGCTTATCGACCAAATTGATGATTTTGTTCAATGCTTGTTTGTGGTCTTCAGGATAGATTGTTAAAGATTTCTGGTCATTTTTAACAACTTGTCTAATGGCAGAATCATTTTGAAGAAATTGCTCGAACCCAGAAGGAATTTGATCAAGGGTCAAGTATATAATATTAGCGGTTGGGACCAATTCCCTTAGTTCTTCAATCGTTCCTATTGCCTTAATTTTACCAGCATTGTAAATGGCAACTCGATCAGAAAAGCGTTGAGGCTCTTCCATATAGTGAGTTGTCAAAAAAACTGTTGTATGATTCTTCTTATTAAGAGTCAATACGTGCTTCCAAAGAATTTCTCGATAGGCGGGATCCAATCCTGTCGTTGGTTCATCTAGAAAGAGAAGTTTAGGCCGATGCATAATCGCTCGGGCAATTTTGAGACGCTGTGCCATCCCACCCGAAAAACTTTTTACATAATCATCTTTCCAGTCGGATAGTCCAAAGTCTTCCAAAAGAGAATGGGCGCGCTCTTCTGCTTCCGCTGTTCCCATCCCGAAGTATTTCCCATGAAACACCAGGTTTTCGAGAGCCGTCAGCCCCCGATCCAAATTATTATGTTGGGCCACAATCCCAATTTTCTGCCTCGCAAGAGCGGGATTTTCCCGGATATCCTGTCCTTCTATTTTTATCATTCCACCTGATGGGGAAAGTTGGGTGGTGATCATATTGATAGTTGTACTTTTCCCAGCCCCATTTGGACCCAAAAAGCTGAAAATTTCACCAGCTCTGAGATCAAAAGAGATGCCATCCACCGCCGTGTGCGCGGATCCATCTGCTTTCGTAAAAATTTTTTTAAGACTTTGAACCTCCAATATTGGTACCATCCTCTTCACTCCTTTTTTTCGTTTACATTTGTAATCAGTGTAATTAGTTTACATCTTTAAACGTATGTTGTCAATAATTTATAATCGTGTCTTGGGATTTAAGCAGCATTTAAACAGCATACTAAAATAGAATTTATCTCACTTTGGTAATCAGAAAATCTAATCAAGCGGTTAAAAGAAAGGTACGGAAATACAGTAGTACGCCAACTATACGGTGAATATAGTCCATTAGTGCGAGAAATAGCGCCACTAAATGCGGAAAGAGAAAGCAACCGATACGATTGCGGTGGCTACGTTCTTATTTTTCTAAAATGTTATTAATGAAGTATAACCATAAGCTCGCATTCAAACATCCATATAAATGATTTGTAATTTTTTAAGTGTGTCACAACTTTATTATGCATAATTAATTGAACATCGATTTTGCAATGGGTTTATGGACACGTATTTCAGATCATTTAGAGAGAAAATATACCAAAAAAGGAGTGTCCAGAAATGAACCATTTTCTGGACACTGCTATTCCTTTTTCCAACACGCGTAAAATTTATACTAAAAAATCTACGAGCAGTCTTGCTACCTTCATAATAGACACATGTCTATTATCGATAAATCAATATTTTTTAAAGATCCATTACTTTTCCTTTTTATCTTTACTTTACATTTCAAAAAAGTAAAGTAAAGATAAAAAGGAGAGCCACATGTATTTAGCTGTCTTTTTCCTTACTGTATTTTTTCAAATTCTGTTTCTTCTAAAAATTTAATATCAATCAAACCGTCCAAGCTTTGTGCTTCATAGTAGAGCTTTTTAGGGAGGAATCTACGGTCAATATGAGTGACTCGATAAGGATTTTCTATTAGGTAATCTCCTTCCTCTGTATAGATACGAATAAAATCATTTACTTTTGCTTTTTCCTTCATTTTTTTCTTTCCCCTTTCGTTTTGTGTCGGCCCAGCGGGAGCGAAAAGCTGAATTTTTTCCGTTTTGTTGGCCAGCCAGTCACCTCGAGGCATTAAAGGGAATCCAGAAAAAAGAGTCCCTTGCCGCTTCAGCGGGTAGGGACTCTTTAGCCAAAAAATTTTTCGGACGGGACCGGAACAGCGTGGAGAGGACGGAGGAAAAACTTTTTGCGATTCTTGATTCGCTTTTCTGTTCCCGGATAGCAGCATGTGGGACCGCAGGGAGGGCTCCCGCCTGTCGATTGCCGTGGAACAGTCCGAAGAGGTAAAGCCCTGATCCGGCCGCGCCGGATTGCCTAGGGCATATGGCGACACAAAACGAAAAAAGATCTCCATAAACGGATTTCTAGAAAGTAGTTTTTAATTTTTAACGACACAATAACGCCTAATCAAACATTCCCAGATTGCTATAGTCGTCCTCAATACTGAAGTAAAAAAATGAATTGGGGTGTTCATCATGACCGAGAAACGTGAAATTTTGAAGAACATGATAAGGCGAACTATACTCGACCATTTTTACCAAAACCTCTCTATCATAACCAACAGTTTTCCCGATTTCTCCTACATTAAGCTGAGTGAAGATGCTACTGGGCACAAAATCCAGTATTCTGTCTTTTTTTTTATCTTTACTTTACTTTAAAATATGGTAAAGTAAAGATAAATGAGAGGGGGAGTCACATGTTAAACGTCTCTGAAGTACTCACCATTCTTGAAAAAGAAGGCCTTACGAGTTCTAGACAAGTGGTCTTGCGATGGATTCGTCAAGGGGACTTGCCAGCTGTACAAGAATCCAGAAAAACAGGCTATCAGATAGAACAATCAGACCTCGATGAATTTATTGCAAAGAAGAAGGAAGCAGCTGCAAGCACCGAATCCGTAGAACAGACAACCTCCGACTATCGAGCAGGCTACCAGGCAGCCATAAAAGATCTGTTGGAGAAAGCTATGGTGAGTGGGTCAGGAGACCTTTTTCTTTTCAGGAAAAATGCCAGTATCCCGATCCATTTAGCTGATTTCAAGGAAATGGCTGCAAGAAATTTCAGCACCGGTAAGAACAATCCCTTTTACCAAACTGCGATCAAGAATCTCTTTCACCCCTTCGGACGGAAGACACCGGAGAACGTCATCTATGTCTATCCTTTGGGGGATTATTATAAACTGGCCAATCTGATCGTCAGTAAAGAAGAATTGTCTGATTTCATGAAAGAGATGGATTTGGAAGGTGCCAGCCTTTCCGATGTTTTCGTACGCCTTTATCTTTACTATCTGACTTCAGGTAAAGTAAAGTAAGAAATATTTCAGTCGATTCAGACAAATAGCTGTTTTTGAGACTCTTTTTCCTGCTATTTAGACAAAACAAATCCGAAATAACGCATTTTGAGGCGATTTCAGATTTGATTTGCCGGTAAGCCATCATTTAGAAATGAAAGGGTGATTTCATGATTGATTATCGTTACCAAACATTCCTGGTTTTAGCGGATTCCTTAGACTATGCAAAGGTTGAGGAAGATCTGTGCCTATCAAAACAAGCGATTACGCAGCATATCCACTATCTCGAAACTGATCTGGAAGTTAAATTATTCCAGAATCAGGGCGGGAATTTAGTGCTGACTAAAAAGGGGCAATTACTGAAAAACCGTTTGGTTATCATCAATGAGCACATTGATGATTTATTACACCAACTAGCAAATTAATAACCGTACTACGAAAAAGGAACGTTTGTTCTTGATTTATTTCCTTGTTTTTGATAAGATAAAGACACTCGAGAAAAGGCTTTCAAAACCAAAGAAGCCTTAGATTATCAAATAAAAATTGGTGTGATTCCTGATATTCTACCCTCTTTCTTCTGTAAATAGAGCAAAGTGAGGTGATAAGATTATGGGAGAGAAAAACTGTAAAAAAATTCCTCGTAAAGTAAGCGAAGCCGGAAAAGACTTGGCTACTAGTAATAATAAAAAAACAAAAAGTCAGGCAGGAGCGATTCTATCTGACCATAAACAACGCTATCATTAACACAAAAAGAGGCTTAGGCCTCTTTTTGTGTTAACGGGACACTAAGGGAATTTTTTTATCAATGCTCATTAAATTTTGAGTCTGTATTATTTTCGAAATCCACCATAATTCTATACTTATACGTTATAATTAAATATAATTGTACAATTTGAAGAGTATTTCTTATTTTAAAAATCGAATGGAATCGAGGGGGAAATATGTACACGGACAATTACACAGAGCTACTTATTAAGGACAAGACTGCAGAGACCGACGTCGAGCGCAAAGCTTTACTTCTTATCTTCTCAACTGACGACTTATTCAGAAAAGTGACGCACTTTTATGACTTTAAAGAACACTCTATTAAACCGGAATCCCTGGAAAACGACGAGGTGGACTTAAGCAGCAGTTCACGCAAATTAGTTATGGCGGCGTTTAACTTATACAACGGACACTACAACGCCGATATATGTGATAGCTTCGCTGGTCTTGACGACGAAAACTTTGACTTACTAATACAAGCCATAAAACTTCGATTCAATAAGGACGAATAGAACAAAAATCATCTTATAGACTTATTTAAGCCTATATAAAAAATACCGTAATTCCTATCCCTTCTTCATCTTCAATTGCATTATAAAATGTTTCCATCAAGAATTTTAAATTGATTGATAGAAAAAAACCAAGAAAAAGATTTATCTTCCTCTTGGGTACTAAATAGAATTATTTAATTTTTATAATTTTCACTTGTTCGAATAATGCTTCGAAATTATCTACATTAATATATCCCGTTTTTTCTTCTTGTGTGTTAAGCATACCAGTAACCATCCCAGTTTTTATAACAACTTCAGGGGTTTCATTTTTATATAAAGAGTATGCCAAACCAGCGATCGTTGAATCTCCAGAACCAACTGGGTTTTTTACATCAATTGTTGGAATCTCGACACGGTAGTAATTATTTTTATTCTTAACTAAAGCACCATCTGCTCCTAAAGTTACAACAATCCATTCAATGCCATCGAATTTTTCATCTTCTAAAGCTTCAACCAGTGTTGGTTCTGACTTAATTTCTTTTCCAATTAAGTCCGCGATCTCAGTTTCGTTTGGTTTGATTAGAAAGGGTTTGTAGTCACTTTCGATACTCCTTTTCAAAGTGGCACCTGAAGTATCTAACAAAACTCTTGCATTAGCCAGAGTTGCTTTTTCAGTTAATACTGAATAAAAATCGTGATGAATACCTTTAGGCAAGCTGCCTGAAATGGTCACATAGTTCGCATCTGATAATATTTTTTCGAAGTTTGCTATATAGTTAGCTTGTTCTTCTTTTGATACTTGGGGGCCTGATTCTAACATTTCAGTTTGTTGGCCTTCGTGTAAAATGGCAATACAGCTTCTCGTTTCCCCAGCTATTTTTGAAAAATTATGGTGAATGTCGTCTTTATCAAGTTGCTCTGTTAAGTAATTTCCATAATGTCCACCGATGACACCTGTCGCTGTAATGGGCGCTCCTAGTTGAGCCAATACTCTTGATACATTTAACCTGTATTCCCGGATAGTCGTAACTAGGTCGGATAAAACCTTGATATAAAAGCATTTCTCCCTAGTTATGCGTTTAACACATAACTAGGTGAATCGAACCTCAAAATACTGTCCAAACCTTGATTTGACGGGTTTTGCATTTGTTCCTAGTTAGGTGTCTCCGGGAATCCAGGATTTAAGCCTTTTCCACCAGCCGTTTTTGAAACCTTGCTGAGACGATTCACAGTATCGATGTTTAGTTGTTCCAATGGGTAGGACACATCAATCGATGGATTCATTGTTACAGTTAAAATCATTTTAAAACTCCTATACTATAAAAATGTTGTGTTATTGAAATTTAGTAGTGTATTTTTATTTGCACCCATTTCAATACCACATTTCAGAGGTATTTCGCTCACCTATACTCTTTTCGTTTGGAAATGTTATTATTGTTTTCACATTGGTCTTTTTAAAATTTATCTAGTACAAAATCCATGGCTTTTTTTGGATCGTTTGTTAGCGATATATATTCTTGACCTTTTGTTTTTATTAGTTTAATGCCGAGTTTATCCGTATCTTTCTTTATGGTTTCATAATTTGATGCAACTTGAGGCGCTAAAATAACCAAATCATAATCCTTTAATATATCATTATGGGATCCATAACTACCCGCAGTAGCTTCTAAGGGGGCATCATATTTTTCTGAAGCCTTGTTTAAAGCATTGCTTAATAGCCCACTGGTTCCTCCGCCTGCACAAAGTACTAGTACGTGTTTCTTATCATCTAAAACAATATTAGTCGTAGGCACTACATCATCCGAAATCTCAGGGGTATTGGGTACCGTATTTTCCTCTTGTACATCTATCGCTTTGTTTTCATCTTTGTTGGTTTCAGCGGCTAGTTCGTCTTCATACACTTGATTATCATATACTTTAAAGAAAGGAAAATAAATCAGTGCATCCACTACAATCAAAACTAACGCTAATACAAAAGAAAGTGGATGAAAACCGGCAGCAATCGGAATACCAATTGGTCCTGGTATTGTCCATGGTAAAACGAACATAAAAGCTGTCATTCCAAGGACCTCAACAAATATTTTGAATATCCAAATATTTATTATCGGTGCTAAAATAAATGGAATAAAGAACACAGGATTAAGTACTATTGGTGCTCCAAATAAAATAGGTTCATTAACTGCAAATGTACTTGGAATAAATGTTGCTTTTCCTACAGCTTTGTTTCTTTTAGATTTGGAAAAAAACATAAATAAATACGGAACTACAAAAGTCGCTCCCGTTCCTCCTAATGTCATGACAAAAGCTCTTGCTGGATCAGTTAATAATTTTGTGGCTCTTCCTCCTGCTAAATACGTTTGAATATTTATATCAATATTTAAATATTCTACAGCAGATGTTGCTGGTCTCACTATAGATGGACCATGAATACCAATAAACCAGAAGAAAGACATAGCTCCTGCTATAATCGCTAATCCTAGATACCCATCAGAAGCAGTGAATAATGGTTGGAAAATACCAATAAGCCATTCTGCAAAACTTGTTCCAAAGGTAGATCTGATTACAAAATCCACTAACAATGTGACGGAAATTGTCGCGGCAAAAGGTGCTATATCTGCAAATGCTTGAGATATGTTGGGTGGAACCTCTTCCGGCATAGTTATAATTATTTCTCTTGTTACAAAAAATTTATAAATGTGTACTGTTAGTATAGCTGCTACGAATGAAGTTATTAATCCAGAAGTACCCATAAATTTCGTTGCAAAACCATTTTCTATTTGATCTACTGATAATATTAAAAAACCTGATATAGCTCCCATGGAAATGGAAGTACTATTTAATTTATGTTTATTAGGTAAGTCTCCATTGAAAGAATCGGTTAAAGCTTTTGATGTATTACTCGCTACGAGCAAACCGGCAATCCCCATTGTGTAACTATAAGGTTTCATTATCCATGCTTTAGTCGCTTCACTCCAATGATAACCAAATACTTCTGGAAGATTCGCAACTAACATAAATAAACTGGAAAATAATATTACAGGCATTGCTGCTGTAAAACCATCTTTAATAGCTCTTAAATATTTATTTCTAGATAATTTTTCAAAAAAAGGTTGTGCTTTTTCTATTTGTGCTATTAAACTATTCATAATTGTTCATCCTCACTATGAATGATTTCTTTATTAAATAAATAATCCCCATTTGATTCTATAACTTTACGATACCAATCAAAACTCTTCTTTTTATACCGTTTCATGGTTCCCGTCATATCATCATAATAATCAACAAAAATAAACCCCCATCGTTTTTCCATTTTTCCAGTTGATCCACTAACAAAGTCCATTACAGCCCAATTAGTATACGCAATAACCTCTGCACCATCACCAATAGCTTTATTCAACTCTAATAGATAGTCACGTAAACTGTCGATTCTATAATCGTCAATAACCGTTAACTCTCCATTTTCATCTTCTTCTGGTTCCTCAATCTTAGAAAAACCATTTTCAACAATCATTTGTGGTAAGTGATAACGATCGTGAACGATATTTAGAATATGTCTTAATCCAATCGGATCAATTTTCCATCCCCATTCGTTTTCTTCAAGTTCTGGATTTCGTAAACCACTGATAACATTAACGTCTTTATCTGAAATATCTTCATAATCGTGTCTAGCTACTCCACTGTTGTAATAGCTATAAGCTACAAAGTCTACTGTGTGATCTTTAATGAGTTGTAGCTCTTCTTTTGTAATATCTAATTGTAAATTCTTTTCTTTTACTTCTTTAATTTTATAGTCAGGATATTCTCCAAAAGCATGAACATCCGTAAAGAATAACATCTCACGCGTCTCGAAAAAGGCTTGTAGAGCATCTTCAGGTTTAGGCGTTAATGGATAAATCGGTCCAATCGTTGTCGTACAACCTAACTGCAATTCAGGATTAATTTCTTTAGCAATCTTAATTGCTTCTGAATTCGCTACAAATCTATTATGAAATACCTGGAAATGAAGCGATTCATCCATTGTACTCGGATCTTGAGTTACTCCTGCTGAGAAAAGAGGCATCTTATCAGATATATTCACCTCATTAAAGGTCAACCAATATTTAACTTTATGGTGATACCTCTCAATAATCGTACGAACATATTTTTTGTAGTATTCAATGACCTTTTTATTCGCAAAGCCATTGTAATGATCCGCTAAATAGAGAGGTATTTCTCCAGAATGAGTAATTGTTACGATTGGCTCAATTCCGTAAGATAATAATTCATCGAATAAATCATCATAAAATTGCAAACCTGCTTCGTTCGGCTCTTCTTCAATTCCATTTGGATAGATTCTAGTCCATGCAATCGATGTACGAAATGCCTTCAATCCTAACTCTGCAAAAAGAGCAACATCTTCTTTATATCTGTCATAAAACTCTATTGCTCGATGCTTCAAATTTCCTGGTTCCGGATGCTTTGTACGCCCTTGTCTTGTACCATTAGGCACTACATCAGCAACTGCCGGTCCTTTACCATCTCTATCCCATGCTCCTTCAAAATGATATGCTGCTGCCGCACTTCCAAAAAGAAAACCATCCGGGAAATTATTCCGTTCAACCATTTTACATTCTCCTTTATTTTAAAATGTTATTAGAAAAACTATGGATTATTTAAGGTTTATAGATATCCATTAAAAACTCTAAGATATCTTTTAACAAAATTGTCGTCATTAAATGATCTTGACCGTGTACAAAGATGAATCCCAATTCAACTTCTTCTCCGCCTGCTTCTTTTGCTAACAATTGAGTTTGGCTATTATGGGCTAAGTTTAGACTAGCATTTCCTTCTTCAATTAATTGTTTGACTTCTTCTTTACTTTCTCCATTTTTAACTTTTTGAATTGCTTCTATGAAATTTGATCTTGCTTCTCCTGAATACGCGACAATTTCAAAACCAATCCTTGCTACTTGTTCTTTGTCTATTATATACATCTCCCCACATCTATTCGTTTTGTTTGTTTAATGTTCGTTACAAACGATATAAACCGTTTTCATATGTTTGTCAAGGCTAAACATCTATTTAACATAATTACTTTAAACAGTTGACATCCTTGCCTCATAGTTGTATCCTGGATTCCCGGAGACACCTAACTAGGAACAAATGCAAAACCCGTCAAATCAAGGTTTGGACAGTATTTTGAGGTTCGATTCACCTAGTTATGTGTTAAACGCATAACTAGGGAGAAATGCTTTTATATCAAGGTTTTATCCGACCTAGTTACGACTATCCGGGAATACAGGTTGTATTATAACCTCAAACAGCTTATGTTCGATTCAAACATTTAATTGTTTGTTTATCACTGTAAAGTCGATTGGAGGTACAGGAATGATTAAAGAGCGTCGTCACAGAATGATTTTGCAACTATTAGATGAAAAAAATGCCGTGAAAGTTTCCGATTTAGTCGAAACACGGGCGTTTGACACTTACGAATCGAAAAAGCATCCGGAAAGCCCGAGAGGGCTTATTTTTTTTGCCAAATTTATCGGTTGTATTTTGCGTGACTTAGCGTGATTTGTTATAATGAAAATAAAAAGGGGCTGTTCTTATGCGGTTGAAAGTTTCAAAATCTAAAAACGCTGCCTCCTTCTACGTTACCAAAACCATCTATGAGAACGGAAAGGAACGAACCATCACGGTAGAGAAGCTCGGCACTGAAAAGGAACTCCGTGAAAAACTGGATGGGCAAGATCCTTATGCATGGGCAAAAACGTATGTGTCGGAGCTTACTGCGAAGGAAAAAGAAAACCAGCGAGAAATCCTCGCTCCCTTATCCCCTATCAAACAAATCGAAAAAAATCATCCTTGTCTATTCAATGGTGGCTACCTGTTCCTCCAGGATATTTATTATGATTTAAAGTTAGACAAGATTTGCCAAACAATCAGCGACCGGCACAAGTTCAGCTTTGATCTAAATAGCATCCTCTCCTATCTGATTTACGGCCGAATCATTTATCCCGCTTCCAAGAGGGCTACTCATGAACTATCCCAAAAATTTCTGGAGCGACCCTCTTTTGAACTGCAGCATGTATATCGAGCGCTGGAAGTGCTGGCAAAGGAATTCGATTGGATTCAGGCCCAACTCTATAAAAATAGTCTGGCTATTCTTCCTCGGAATACGCGCGTCCTCTTCTACGACTGTACAAATTTCTTTTTCGAAATCGAACAGGAGGAGGGGTTAAAACAATACGGCTTGTCGAAGGAGCATCGGCCCAATCCGATTGTGCAAATGGGGCTTTTCATGGATGGAAACGGCATGCCACTGGCATTCTCAATTCAGAAGGGGAATACGAACGAGCAGACAACCTTGAAACCCTTGGAGAAGAAGATCCTTTCAGATTTTGAATTATCTCAATTCATAGTTTGTACAGACGCAGGATTGGCATCGACAGCTAACCGCAAGTATAACAATCTAGGAAACCGAGGCTTCATAACTGTTCAATCCGTCAAAAAACTGAAAGCCCATCTGAAGGATTGGGCGTTGGACCCGAAAGGTTGGCGGCTAGCTGGCCAATACGAATCCCCTGAAGATGGCTATGATGTGAGGAAACTTTCTTATGATTCGAAAGAAGACCGGAACAAGAACTTTTATAAAGAGCGATGGATCAATGAAGATGGTCTAGAACAAAGACTGATTGTCACTTATTCTCTGAAATACCGCATTTATCAGGAGCAGATTCGCAATCGTCAGGTGGAGCGCGCACAGAAATTAATTGATACCGCTCCTCAAAAATTCAAGAAAGCCAACCAGAACGACTACAAACGGTTTATCGAGCAACTCCCCTACACCTCTGATGGTGAGAAAGCAGAAAAGGTTGCTTTCTCCTTAAATCAAGATGTAATCAATAAAGAAGCTCGGTATGATGGCTTTTACGCTGTATGTACGAATCTAGCAAGTTCCGCTGAGGAAATTATAGCCATTAACCACAGGCGTTGGGAAATCGAGGAAAGCTTTCGCATCATGAAAAGTGAACTGAGGTCCAGACCCGTCTATCTGAGTCGTGACGATCGCATTATTGCTCATTTTATGACTTGTTTCATCTCACTTATGGTAGTGAGGGTGTTGGAGAAAAAAATGGGAGAAAAGTTTACTTGCCAAGAGACCATCACAAAACTAAGGGAAATGAACTTCATGGAACTCCGTGGCGAGGGATTCATTCCGGCCTATACTAGAACAGATTTCACAGATTCCCTACACGAAGCCTTTGGCTTCCGAACAGACTATCAGATTCTACCTACAAAAAAAATGAAAAAAATTTTTAAAATGACCAAAACCACGAAAAAGGTACGCACTTTTTAACAAAATAAAAAAGCCGGAAAAGCTGTAATAGCAGCATTTTCTCGGCTTTTTTCCTTCTACAAGTGTCAAAGACAGGAATATAAACCGTTTTCATATGTTTGTCAAGGCTAAACATCTATTTAACATAATTACTTTAAACAGTTGACATCCTTGCCTCATAGTTGTATCCTGGATTCCCGGAGACACCTAACTAGGAACAAATGCAAAACCCGTCAAATCAAGGTTTGGACAGTATTTTGAGGTTCGATTCAAACATTTAATTGTTTGTTTATCACTGTAAAGTCGATTGGAGGTACAGGAATGATTAAAGAGCGTCGTCACAGAATGATTTTGCAACTATTAGATGAAAAAAATGCCGTGAAAGTTTCCGATTTAGTCGAAACACTCAACGTAACAGATATGACTATTCGAAGAGATTTACAAGAACTAGAGGACGAGAACCTTCTTATAAGGACACACGGAGGGGCTCGTAAAACTGAAAATCAAACTTTACCATTTCTAGAGTTGAGTCATCAAACAAAAAGAGAAATTAATCCGGATGAAAAGAATGAAATCGCTCAATTGATCGCCTCAAATATCCATGATAACGAAACAGTATTTCTAGGATCGGGTTCTACAATTGAATTGGTTTATGATTATCTAGCTTTAAATCATGCGAAAATTATTACAAATTCAATATACGTCTTTGACAAGTTCAAATACGATGAAAGATACGAATTGATATTAACGGGTGGAGCCTATCGCTCTAAAACAGGCTCATTCACCGGCACAATAGCAAATGATTTTATTTCTACTATTAATGTAGAAA
The DNA here is from genome assembly GCF_038003605.1 of Carnobacterium sp. FSL E2-0243. NCBI lineage: Bacteria > Bacillati > Bacillota > Bacilli > Lactobacillales > Carnobacteriaceae > Carnobacterium > Carnobacterium sp. FSL E2-0243. The sequence continues at coordinate 28,965 of NZ_JBBOPM010000002.1, read as the reverse complement.
AATCATTTATAGGGGTTAATGCTTTAAATGAGTATTCTCTATACAATGCAAATGAAGATGAGGGTGTTATCCAGCGTTCCATTTTAAAGAACTCTCGTAAAAAATATGTCATTGCAGACTTTGAAAAATTCGACAAAATGGATTTTTATCAATTTTACGACTTAAGAGATATCGATTATTTAATTACAGATAGTAAAGTGCCTCAAGAGACGAAAGACAAATATTCCAAGTGGGTACAAATAATTAATTAAAAACGCTTAATTGCAATATCAAATGCATAAAAAATTTATTAAACACTATGCTATCGGCATATGCTCTTCTATACAGTCCGTATCTGGAATCCTATTAAGATAGGATTCTTTTTAATTTCAAATTTAAAAAGGGAGTGAATCGCATGATAAAAGGAAGAAAGTTATTGTGGGCTATGAGCAGTATGATGTTTCTCAGTGCTTGTACACCAACAGAAGCAGTAACAGAAGAAATAATGGCGTCCAGGTCGATCGAATCTAGCGTTGCAGTCGCTTCCGTGGCTACCGATACGAAAGAAAGTAAAGAAACCGAGGAATTTCCTTCAGAATCAACCGATTCCTCAACGTATTCTGAAAGTGTCGAACCCCAATTAACTGTATCTCATGATGGCTATGCATTAATCGAAGTCTATGGAGGGGAATTGTCAGGATATCGTGCAGCAAACGTTGTCGTTGATATCGGGTTTGGTGACAGGGAATATTGGGCCTATACAAATGAATATGGACAATTGGTTCGGGTTGTTGCAGCAGAAATTATTTTGCAAGATAATGCCACTGAACCAGTCAATTCTGAAGGACGCTATTATGATGATGAAGCAAAAGTGCCGGGGACAGAGAACGCAAATCTCGACGAAGGACATGTCATTGCCGATTCCTTAGGAGGTGTGGCTAATGCCTATAATATTACGCCACAAGACAGTGTGCTGAATCGTCACGGGGACCAGGCTTATATGGAACGAAACATTGTACAAGCAGGTGGTGCCACTAATTTTGAGGCGATCATTACCTACCCAAACACGACTACCCACATTCCAATTTCTTATAAATACACGTATACAATTAATGGGTACCAAGTAGTAGATGAATTCCAAAATGTTAACCCAGATGAATACAATGCAGCACAAGGGCTAACAGGAGAGGCTAGCTCACCTCCTGACAGTTCCGGAATAGCAGCCGCTGCGCCCACCGAAACTGCCGGAGGAGGCGTATCTGCTGTAGATACGAACGGAAATGGGCAAGGCACAATCCAAGAAGCGAAAAACGCGGGTTACGCCATGCCGATTTATAGTAATCATTGGTTATATCCGCATATGGATGACCGAGATGGGGATGGACAAGTCGGGGAATAATTTAAAAATATTCAAAATGGTTATATTAAAACTGTATTCTTAACAACCTGCATTCCCGAAACACCTAACTATGATTTAACAAAAAAAAGCTGAAACCATTGATATTAATAGGTTTTAAACACTCTCGCCATTACATAAACCTAGTTATGTGTTATACTATACATAACTAGGAGGCGGCAGAATGGCTATTATAAACCAGTTTGATAAACGAAGTGGCATTACCTATGTTTACGAATCCATATCCTATTGGGATAAGGAAAAGAAACAACCCCGGGCGAAACGCACACTGATCGGTAAGCGTGATTCTAATACAGGAGAAATCATTCCGACCGATGGTCGTGGCAGAAAACACAAGGAGGATCCGGAAGCTGCTAACTCAAGGAAACAAGGAAACCAGGACCGGTACCTATCGAAATAGCTAGCCGCAGGTTTTACGGTACCACATATCTACTGGATGAGATTGGTAAAAAACTGGGTCTAACAGAAGATCTTAAGCAATGCTTTCCCGCTAGCTACAAACAAATCCAATCCATTGCTTACTATATGATTCTTGAATCTGAATCCCCGCTTTTTCGTTTTGAAAAATGGAGCACACTTCATAAGCATCCCTATGATAAAAATATTTCTTCACAGCGCAGCAGTGAACTTTTTTCAGATATTTCTGAAGAAGAAAGAACAAAGTTCTTTATGCTTCAGGAGAAACGACGCTCCGGAGATGAATACTGGGCTTATGATACTACCTCAGTGTCCAGTTATTCCCAAACGCTTCGCCAAGCTCAATATGACAAAAACAAGGAAGACGATAGACTGCCTCAGATTAACTTGGCACTCGTATTCGGTGAAAAATCCGGTCTTCCTTTCTATTATCGAAAGCTAGCCGGCAACATTCCGGATGTGCGGACTGTTCAAAATCTTCTAGCGGATTTTGCAGTTCTCGGCTTTGATAAAGTGAAACTGGTCATGGACCGTGGATTTTATAGCGAGGCGAATGTCAACGGCCTTCTTAAGGAGCACTTGAAATTCATTGTTGCGATTCAGACAAGCAATTGCTTTGCACGCAAAGCAATCGATACCGTTTATGACAACTTCCGTTCTTTCGAGAACTTCGATGAGCAGCATGAATTGTATTCCAAGACTGTCCTTTCAGAATGGGAATATAAGCAAGAACGCCCCTACAAGAAGGATGTTCTCACAGATAAAAAGCGGGTTTATTTACACATTTACTTCAACATCGATAAGTTTGCTGAAGATGAAACCAACTTCGATCGTAAACTTATGGCTATGCGGAAGGAGATTCTGAGTGGCAAACGTGTTGCGAAACATGAGCGATTCTACAAGCAGTATTTCCAAATTAAAGAAACTCCGATTCGTGGCTTACAGGTTACTGTTATAGAAGATGCAGTGAAGGCGACAAAACGTTATTATGGCTACTTCACTTTGATATCCAACGAAAAGATGGATGCCATGGCCGCACTGGAATTATACAGAAACAAAGATCTCATCGAGAAAGCCTTTGGTAATATTAAAGACCGCTTAAATCTTCGCCGCCTATTGGTGTCATCTGAGAAAAGCCTTGACGGAAAACTCTTCGTTGCATTTGTCGCGCTCATATATTTATCTTATCTCAAAAAACACATGCATGAAGCAGAACTTTATCAAAACTATACGATTCAGTCTGCCTTGGATAAACTTGATATTATAGAATGTTTTGAGTATCCAGGCTACGACCTTAGGGTCGGTGAGGTTCTTACAAAGCAAAAACAAATTTACGAAGCACTAGGCATCACCCCGCCTGCATAGTTATGTGTTGGCGGGAATCCAGGTTGCAACGGAGATGAAGGTTCGTTGAAGGGTTGAAACCCGTGGTACCGGACAATACGACAAAAAAACAAGAGAGGTATATTTTCATATAGCTCTCTTGTTTTATATTTATGAATAAACGTACTATTCGATTATCTGAGTTTCTGCCAACTTCTTATACCAGTATGCACTTTTCTTCGGATAACGTTCCTGTGTTTCAAAATCCACATAGAATAATCCATAGCGTTTCTCATAGCCATTTGACCATGAGAAAACATCCATCAATGACCATATGAAATAACCTTTCACGTTCACACCTGCTGTTATTGCATCTGAAATGATCTCTAAATGCTTTTTAACATAATCGATACGTGCATCATCCTTGACTGTACCATCTACGAATTCATCTTTATAACCTAAGCCATTTTCAGTAACATAGATTTTTTTATAATTAGGATAATCATTTTTGACCCGCATCATTTGATCATATAAGCCTTGTGGATAGATCATCCAGTCCCAATCAGTTCGTGGAACATCTACGTCAAACTCTCTTTTTCCGACACCTTTTAGCTGATATTTAGATCCGCCTTTAGCTCCGGTTGAATTATGCGTAATTTCTGATTCACCATCAAAGGCACGCATCCAATCGCTCATGTAATAATTAATACCTAGAAAATCATTTAAATCCTTAGCTGCTTCAAGCATTTCAAAATCTTCTTCACGAAGGTCTAACTTGCCACCATTTACGGAGAGAATATGATTGACACCCTCCATCGTTTTTTGAGAGTACCTACCCAAGTAAGTGGCATCAAGAATAAATTTATTGTGAATAATGTCTTCCAATTCTGCTGCTCGAACATCACCTGGATTAGATGGATCATAAGGGTACTTTGTTGGAAGTGCATGAACGACACCAATTTCTCCTGAATATCCATTATCCTTATAAAGCTTGACAGCTCTTGCATGTGCAAGCATCATATTATGATGGGATTGGAATAATTTTTCAAAATCATACTTAATCCCTGGTGGGAATTTACCCACTAAGTACTGACCATCACCTATCGGGCCTATTTCGTTGAACGTAGTCCAATAGTTAACTTCTGAAAATTCTTTAAAACAGAATTCAGCGTAATTAACAAAATAGTCAATGTTTTTACGATTTAAGAAGTCTCCATCTGAATGCAACACTTCAGGAGTATCAAAATGATGCAGCGTGACAAAAGGTTCTACATGACGTTTATGACATTCTGAAAAGAGATTATGATAGTATTCAACGCCTTTAGGATTTACTTCACCAAAACCAGTCGGAAAAATACGTGACCATGCTATGGAAATTCGAATGCCATTTACACCAAATTTTTCACTAAGTTCCAGATCCACAGGATAACGATGATAAAAATCACTGGCTGGCTCTGCTGTATACCAATAGTTTTCTTCAAGATAAGTATCCCAAGCTACACGGCCTTTGCCATCTGTTTGCGTCGCCCCTTCAGCTTGATAGGCTGCTGTTGCGCCGCCGAAAATAAAATCTTTTGGTAACTTCTTCATATTATAACCTCCCGTCTAGTCTTCGAATTGTTCTTGAACAAATGCAAGAGCCCCTTGGCCATCACGGGTCAATTTAATGTATTGACCTCCTTGCGTTTTAGCAAGTTTAACGCCCAATCTATCAGTATCCTGTTTGATATCTTCGTAATTCGAAGCCACTTGAGGTGCTAGAATGACTAAATCATAGTCTTTCAAGATATCCATGTGAGCACCATAGCTGCCTGCTGCTGCTTTTACAGGAGCCCCATATTCAGCCGCAGCTTTATTTAAAGCATTAGCAAGAAGGCCACTTGTTCCACCGCCGGCACAAAGGACAAGAACATTTTTAGCTTCTATTATTTTATTTTCAAAAACTTTCGGATCATTCTCGTTCGCATCAACACTTGCAAGGACCGCTTTGGCTTTTTTAGTGTCAAAGCTGCCTTCAACTTTTTCTTTCAAACTATCCGTAGATGATACACCAGCTTTTTCTTCTTCAAGAATTTGTGCATCGTAGACTTTAAAGAATGGGTAGTAAATCACTACGTCCACTACAATCAATGTAAGAGCAAGAACAAGTGACATCAGCCCGAATCCTGTTCCGATAACGATCCCTAAAGGACCTGGTGTTGTCCAAGGCAAATTCACGCTAAAGCTGTTCATCCCAAGAACATCAACGAAGAATTTGAAAATCCAGACGTTGGCAATCGGTGCAAAAATAAAAGGCACAAAAAATACTGGATTTAAAACGATAGGTGCTCCAAATAAGATGGGTTCATTAACCCCAAAGAAAGTTGGTACAACTGACGCTCTGCCGATCGCCTTATTCCGTTTTGATTTTGATAACCACATGAACATGAACGGAACAACCAGCGTTGCACCTGTACCACCCATTGTAACGATAAACATCTGTGTTCCGGATGTCAGAATCTTATCTGCATGCTGTCCAGCTTGTAAAAGTTGGAAATTTGTTTCAATATTCGCATAAGTAATCGCTGCAATAGCAGGTTCAACGATAGATGGCCCATGTATACCGACAAACCAGAATAGTGCATAGGCACCAAATATGATTGTAATACCCAAGTAACCATCAGCCGCTGTGAACAGGGGCTCGAATAACTTAATGATAGACTCAGCCACATTCGTGCCCATAATGTTCCTGGTCACTATATCCAAACCATAAAGAACGACTATCACTAAGGTAAAAGGAATAATATCTTTAAATACTTGTGAAATGTTTGGTGGTACTTCTTCCGGCATCCGGATTGTCACATTATTTTTCACAGTGATATTATAGATGTTCACAGTAATGAACGCTGCAAGAAACGCTGTCAATAGTCCTTTTGTTCCTAAGAATCCGTTTGCAAATCCACCGCCCTCAACTGCATCCGCAGCAAGGAGTAAGAAACCGGATATGGAAGCCAGCATAGTGGAAAGGAAGTTAATTTGATTGGTGCTTTCCAGCTTTCTGTTGAAGGAATCCGTTAAAGACTTCGCAGTTGTGCCGGCAACCAAAACGCCTAAAATCCCCATTGTATATCCGTATGGTTTCATAATCAAAGCTTCAGTCGATGCACTCCATGAGAAACCGAAGATATTAGGAACATAGGCAATCAATAGGAAAATACTTGAAAACAGAACAACAGGCATCGCTGAGATAAAGCCATCACGTATTGCGCGTAGATAGATATTACGGGATACTTTCTCAAAAAAAGGTTTAGCTTTTTCAATTTGTGTAATCAATGCATTCATCATAATTAGTTGCTCTCTCTTTTATACAATTCAATCAAATGTTTCATCAAATCTCTAAGCAGCAATGTTGTCATCAAGTGATCCTGTCCATGCATCATCGTAACGCTGTATTCAATATCATCACCTGAAGCTTCCATAGTAAGCAAACTTGTCTGAGCTTTATGAGCCTCTTTGATGCTGGTATTTGCTTCTTCGCATAATGCTTCGGCTTTATCATAATCACCTTTTTCCGCTGCTTTTAAAGCCTCCAAAAGGTATGATCGCGCTTCACCTGCATAGGCAACAATTTCAAACCCTAATAAAGTAGCTTCTTCCCTGTTCATTACATTCCCTCCAATTTGTTCAGATTTTTTCTGTCCAAGATGTTGCTGTCGTTTCAAGAACTTTGTTTAGTGTATCGATATTATTAAAGCCAGTCGTGCGCAACCATTCACGCGCAGCTTGCTCACCTTCTTTGATATAAACTGGAACTACACCCGCCCATGTTGCACGACCACATAAGACACCATTAAATTTAGCACCCGCATCGTGAGCAAAACGAAGTGTTTCTTGGAACAATTCCGCACTAACGCCTGCACTTAAATAAATATATGGAAGATGTGATGCTGCTTCTTGTTCTTTAAAAAAGTTAGCTGCTTCTTCTTTAGTATAAACAACTTCTCCATCTGAATATCCTTCTACATAATTCATATTCACTGGAACTTCAACTTTTAGAACGTCTACATTGTATCTATCATCTGAGAATACTTTCATTGCTTCGATAACTTTTCTTGGTTTAATTTTAGCGAACTCTGTGCTACTGTTATCCGTAACATTCTCATCATATGTTAAAATCTCCAGGAAGAATGGAATATCTTCAGCCACACATTCCGAACCTATACGCTCCATATATGCTAGTTTTTGAGTATTAATATAATCTGAAGAATCAACATCATAGTAAAGAAGGAATTTAACAGCATCTGCGCCTCTTTCTTTAATACGTTTAACTGACCATTCAACTAGGCAATCTGGTAATCGTCCTTCTGTATTTGCATCGTATCCAGTTTTTTCATATGCTAGCAGAAGACCTGAATTCTTATCACGAGCATCAGCAGCAGGCAAGCCATATTCAGGATCCAGAAGAATAGATGATGAATATTTTGTTAGTTCTTCTGAGACAAGCGTTTTCAATTTTTCCATATCCCCAACAGTTGGCTCTTCCGTTTGATGTGCAGCCATCATTTTTTTCAAAGCACCACGTTGATCAAATGCCAATGCTGAAATGATGCCTTTATCATCGCTTAAACGTTTTAAATATTCTTTTTTATTTTCGGTGTTTATCATTTTTTATACCTCTTCTACTTTTATTTTATCATATAACTTCTCAAAATTATCTAAGTTTACATGTCCAGTAAGTTTCTCTTGGGCATTCAGCATGCCCAACGTATTTGCTTTCTTCAGTAAGGAATCATCCGCTTCATCATTTACCAAGGCTGATACAATTCCGGCCACAGTTGAATCACCTGAGCCCACAGGATTTACGACAGAAATTTTAGGGATCGTCACTTGATAGAAAGTGTTTTGGTGTTTGGCGAAGGCACCTTTAGAACCGAGTGATACGACAATCCATTCGATACCTGTAAAAATATCTTGGGACAGTGCTGCTTTTAAGCTATCAACATCATCGGTAATCTCTTTGTTCAATATCTGTGATAATTCTTCTGTATTTGGCTTAATGACGGTTGGCTTACCGCTGCCTCTTAACACCTCAAGCATAGCCTCTCCTGAGCAATCAAGCACGACTGGCTTGTTATGCCTATTGCAAATTCCAATCATTTGAGAATAGTAAGTTGACGCAATTCCTTTCGGCAAACTACCTGAAATAGCGACTGCTTTGACTTGCGTTAGTAGTTGCTCGAAATGATTTAGAAATCCTTCTGCCTCAGCTTCTGTGATCACAGGTCCTTGCTCCAAAACCTCAGTTTGATGTCCATCATGGAGGATCGCAATACAGTTTCTTGTGTCGCCAGTAATTTTGTAGAATGAATGTTTAATATCAGTCTTATCAAGTTCATTTTCAATAAACTCACCCAATTTACCTCCAATTAAACCGCTCGCAACAACCGCTTCATTTAATTGCGATAAAACTCTAGTCACATTCAAACCTTTACCACCAGGTGTTTTGTATGTCTCTTCAACACGATTAACGGAATCGAGATGGAAATCTTTTATTTGGTAAGCAATATCGACTGAAGGATTCATAGTTATCGATAAAATCATCTTGCTTCTCCCCTAGTCATGATATTCACCGTTATCCCATTTCACTAAAAATTCATCAAAGAAATGAGGATCCATTTGATCTTTATTTACGCTTTCAACATGAGCTATTTTTGCAATTAATTCTTTATTTTCTTCTGTCTCTTGATACTCTGCATTGATAAAAGCCTCGATGATGTCACACATAAGTAGCTCACCTGTTATTTTCCCACCGAAACCAATCACATTTGCATTCAATTCTTTTTTAGCATACAGCGCTGTAGTCATGTCACGAACAAGAGCAGATCGAACTCCCGGTACTTTATTAACTGCATTGTTAATACCAACACCCGTTCCGCAAATACAAACACCTAAATCTGCTTCCCCGCTTGCTACAGCCTCCCCCACTTTTTTCCCAAAGATAGGATAGTGAGTACGATAAAAATCATATGTTCCAAAATCAAGAACTTCATGACCCAGCGATTTCAAAAAACTTGATACTTCCATTTTTGTGTCCGTTACAATGTGGTCACAACCAATAGCAATTTTCATTTTCATCTACCTTTCTTTAATTAACCCATTTTATTTAGCATATCAACGCGAATTTGATGTCTTCCACCTTCGTATTTTCCTGTAACGAATCCTTTTACGATATTTTTTGCAAGCGTAACCCCTACTATTTCACTCCCCATCGTAATCATTCGGGCATTATTGTGTCCCCTAGTCATATAAGCAGAGCGCTCATCTGAAACTTGAGCTGCAATCATACCTGTGATTTTTGTTGCTACCATAAAACTACCTGCGCCATAAGCGTCAATTACAATACCTAAGTTGTCGTCATCTTTTTTAACTTCTCGTGCTACTGCTAATGTGGTTTCAATGAAATCACTAGCTGAATTTCCACTAACATCGACTACCTCATAATTATTTTCCACAAGATAGTTTTTAATAATTGATTTCAATTCCTTACCCGCTAAATCTGCACCCAATATAATAGCCATATTAATTTCTCCTTACTAAAAATATTTTAATGAACTTACGAAGACAGTTTGGAAATTTGCAAATCATTTTTCGGGAAGCGTTTTTATTTCCTCATGCCCCTATTATAAACAGAACAAAACATATAATCAATCTTTTTTGTTCTTTTTTTTGTTTTATTTTTCTTTTTGATTCTCTATTCGTTCCTTTTTGTTTGCCGGCATGATAAAAAAGCTGTTTTTATTAGTGTTTCGCATCAAAACATTTCAATTGTAAATTTCAGGATTTTTTCCCTGCTTTTTTGCAAACAAATCATGCCATCTTTCTCTTCTAGTGATCCGATTTCACCCGCAATATCAGGTAATCCGTAGAATGGCTCGATACAAACAAACGGAGCATCTATTGTTTCTTTTGTCCATAGGCATAGGTAGGGGAAATCAGTCATATGCACGCTAACGCCATGCTTGCCTTTTGATGACGTCAATGTGACGGTCTCAATGTCTGCTTCATCAATGATGATAAGACCCTCACGAAATACTTCATGGCTCATTGGTAATGCCCCATTTTTCATTGCTGCGAATGGTTTTTTGCCACCCTTTCGGAATGGCGCTGGACCAATTTCGAAAAATTCCACATTTTTTTGGGGATTTATTGTGATTGTGTAGTCTTCATACGTCCCTTCACCATTCATCGGCACGTTAAAGCCTGGATGGCCCCCTACTGAGAACGGCATCATTTCTTCAGAATGATTTTCCACCTTATATGCTGTTTCCAATTTATTGTCCGTTAATGTGTAAGTAACCGAGTATACAAACTCATATGGATAAATCGCCTTCGTTTCTTTGTTTGCTCTTAAAGTGAAGGTTGCTTTTGTATCCGTTTTTTCCGTCACTTCTAATTCTGATATCTTTACAAAACCATGTTGTGGTAATTCATATGTTTTACTATTTTTTATGTGTTTATGTTCGTTCAAACGACCGATGATGGGAAATAAATTTGGTGCATGGCTAGACCAAACATTAGGATCTCCACCCCACAGATAATCAAAGCCTTCTTTTTTATTGTATATTTTTTGAAGTTCTGCTCCTTTTGTAGCTATCTCTACTAAAAGGTATTCATTTTCTAATAGGACCATTATGTCCCCTCCAATAATATTATTTTCACCTATTGCATACTATTCATATCTTGAAAAAAAGGAGCGGTATACGATTCGAACTATCTCCTGACCGAACACTGGTGCTAGCCACCGAAATTTCTGGAAATGGGAGACTTCTTTCGGAAAAACGTCAAAATAACTGATCAATCGTGATAGAATCCTTCAGACCATTTCTTCATTTCTTCATCGAATAAATGTTCGTTTATTTCAGTATTTGTTTCTTTTTCAGGTGCAATAGCATTAATTTTTTCAATTAATTTTTTATTTTCAGGTGTTTCAACATACTCGGTATGAATAAAAGCGTCTATAATTTCAAAAATCAAGTTCTTCCCAACAATCATGCCACCAAAACCAATTACATTTGCGTTCAATTCTTTTTTCGCATAAACTGCACTAGTCACATCTCTCACTAATGCAGCTCTAGCACCTAGTACTTTATCTGCTGCAGTTGTTATCCCAACACCTGTGCCGCAAAGCGTGATTCCCAAATCAGCTTTTTTTGATACAACGGCTTCCGCTACTTTTTTCCCAAAAATCGGATAATGTGTACGGGTAAAATCATATGTCCCAACGTCAATTACTTCGTGCCCTTGTTGTTTCAAGTAATCTGATACCGCAATCTTTACATCCGTGACAATGTGGTCACAACCTAATGAAATAATCATTTTTGTTCCTCCATTTTCCATATTATATATTTGGTTATCACAACATTTTATTTAACATATCAACTCGGACCTGATGCCTGCCAGCTGCGTAATCAGCATGGATATAATATTTAACTAAGTTAACAACTAAATCTTTTCCCACTATACCTGAACCAATAGTAATCGCTTTTGCGCCATTGTGTTCGCGGGTCATTTTTGATGAATTTTCATCCGTGACGTTTGCGGCAATCATTCCTTTGATTTTATTTGCTGCCATATAAGAACCTACACCAAATTGATCAATTATAATGCCTGTCCTACCTTCGTCCTTTAAGACTGCTTCCGAAACTGCAAGAGCGGCATCAACAAAATCTTCAGCTGGAGTTTCAGACAAATCGACCACTTCAAAACCCTCTTCTTTGATAACTTTCTTCAACAATTCTTTTAATTCAAATCCGGCATTATCTGCACCCAATACAATACTCATTTTTCTTCCCCTCCATTTTCTGATCGATAACCTGATAATTAGTACATTGATTCTTTACACGCACTAATTTACCATCACAAACTAACATTGTCAAACATTTTTGGACATATATTATTCAACCAAATTTCTATCTTCCTTTTTATCTATTTGACATACGTTTTCAATGGTGATAAGTTATAATTAACAGTATTAACGAAATAAATCGGAACAATTTCGAACATAACAAAGCAAAGGAGATAGCCCCGTGTTAAAACAACAACGTTTAAATATTATTCAAGAGTTATTGTCACAGAAGGAAATTGTTCAGGTGTCTGATTTAACAAACATCCTAAATGTTACAGAAATGACAGTAAGACGAGATTTAAAAACTTTGGAGGATGCAGGCAAACTTCTACGGATCCACGGTGGAGCAAAACCTGTGGACAATTCATTCAACAAAGAACTGTCTAATATTGAGAAGCAAGAAATCATGATAGAAGAAAAAAAATATATTTCAAAAAAAATTGCAAATTTAATTAAAAGTGGCGACACAATATTTTTAGGTCCCAGTACAACAATCGAGAATGTGTACGGTTACATGGAAGACTTTCCAACAAGGATCATTACTAATTCAATCCATGTCTTTAATAAATTTAACAACTCCAACAAATATGATTTGATTCTAATAGGCGGTAGCTATAGATACCGAACAGGAGCTTTTGTTGGGAGTATCGCCAATCAAGCGCTGTCTAAGATGAGAATTTCAAAAGCTTTTATCGGAACAAACGGAATAAGCAGGAATGAAATATATACTGCAAATGAAGAAGAAGGCACTACTCAAGAAATTGTGTTGAACAATGCCAGGGAAAAATATATTGTCGCCGACTCAAGCAAAATAGACAAAGAGGATTTTTATAAGTTTTACAATCTCGATGAAATAACAGCCTTGATTACAGACGAAAAAATAACGGATAAAGAAAAAAAAGACATTGAAAAATATACTAGAATTATTTGCTAACCTGACCGTTTCCTTACAACCTTTATAAATTGAACTTGGATATGATGGACTTCCCAATCTCTGTACGATATTAGCTTGAGTATGTTTGATTCACTAATAACTTGATTGAAATAAAAAAAATCCAAATTTCCTCCTGATATAAGTCTTTCGTTTTCCAATCCAATATATCCCCTCAGTTGAAAGTAGATTAGATAACAAAAACAACGATTTTTCGCGGATCGTTGTTTTTTAGCTCCTTTCATCAAATTGTACATGAAGGTTTCCTTCAAACAGCTTCGTTGACCGCTTTCATTACCCGAAAGATGTTTGCATATTTCGGGTAATGAAAGCCCGAAATGCACAAAAAACTTTAAGTTCGCTTCGCGAACAAATCCATGACAGAAAATAAGTTGCCGCTTATAATTTAATCGAAGGTAACACAAATTCAACCTCTTTAACGGAGTTTTGCCGAACCCGTACAAAAAACTGAATGATTTCATCTTGTTGAGAAAAACCGAATATACCTATGAGTATGGAAACAAAATTACAGATCTATTTCGATGAAATCCGTTATCTTCTCATTTTTTTATAGGAGGGATTTCCATGGAAGTTATGGTTGAAACCTGTTGTGGTATCGATGTGCATCAAAAATCCATTGTTTGTTGTATCCTTGACGGCCCGTTAGACACGAACAAACCAAAAAAGCAGCCTCGTACCTTTGGTACAACAACAAAGAAACTACGAGAAGCATTGACGTGGATTCAATCTCAGAACGTAACGCATGTTTTTTTCGAAAGTACTGGGCAATATTGGATTCCCATATTTAATATTTTTTATGACAGTAATCTAACGTTGATACTGGCGAATCCGCAACACATTAAAAATCTTCCTGGCCGGAAGACGGATATGAATGATGCGGAATGGATTGCCCAACTTGGTAGATGTGGTCTGATCCAGCCATCCTACATCCCTTGCGAAGAAGTTCAACAATTGCGGCTTCTGACAAGACGTCGGAAAGCCTATACCGAACGCATCACCCAATGCAAAAATGAAATTCATAATATTTTACAACCTGAATTCCCGGAATTTATAACGAGGGAAGGGCAACGCCTAACGCCTCGTATAATTCCTTCTGCTTCGTCGTAACCTCTCCCAACACGCGACCGTGCCCGGGGGCCTCAAATAATTCAATCATGTCCAGTTCGTCCAGTACACCTTGAAGGGTCCATTGGTTAAATAGCTCGGCATCCTGCATCTTCTTTTTCACGTAGGATAAGTAGATTAAGGCGATGAATTCCACAAAAAGCTTCCCATTCAGGGACAATTCGGATGAAACTTGCATTCTTCTGAAGTTGAGGCGCTCTTTTAAATTGCCGAAGGCTTTTTCAACAACATCCTTGCTGCGATAAAGAGACAACGCTTCAAACGGATCATTGACCTCATTAGAAAGCAAGGCGAAGTAACCATAATTTCTAACCGCATTGCGCATCGCCTCTTCTTTAGGCGTGATTTTCTTCCCTCGTTTAGGTGTCTCAGTAACTTCGAAGTACTTATCATAATCTTTCATACGATAATCTTTTAGTGTATTTTCCTTCAGATCTTGGTGAAGGGCTGTCAGATAGTCGTTCATGTCTACCTGATCTTTAATCGCTTTTTCAGGATTGTAGAACAGATGCAGATACGCGCGCTTTTCCAATTTTATCACATCACCTTTATACGGACGTTCCTGTTCGTATTCCCAGTTTATTGTGCGACATACACCGTAGGTGGTGAACTGTGTTTCGAAGTTTGACCAAAGTTTCAAGTTCTCACGTTCCGCTTCCAACACACCCTTGACATATTTGAGTTTGAGTTGCACTCCTATCACGAATTTCTGGTGGTGTTTATACAAGGCGTTGATATTATCCTTGCTGTAAAAACCTCGATCAAATATCACGTTGACCTTTTTGTAGCCCATTACATCAAATTCCTTCATGAGTTGCCGAACCGTTTTAACATCGGTGATATTTCCGGAGAGCTTGCGGTAATAAAAGGGCAGTCCGGATTGCGCCCCAAACAAGAGTGCCAAGTTGATTTGTGGCAAGCGGTCGTGTTCCTTGTTTCGTCCCTTCTTCACTTGCGATAAGACCTCTGAGTAACTCGATATCGACGTAGTGTCAAATGCCCAATACTCCTTTTCCATCCGGCGGTTGCCTTGTTTCTGAAAGAAGGCCATCCGGCCTTCCTCATCGATTGCTTGGAATAGGTCGCTGCTTCGTTGTGAAGGAATATCCTGGCAATACGGGTGATGATGCAGTTTTTGCCAATGGGAAAAACGACTCAAGGCGTTATTCTCTTCGAGAATCAAGTAATAGGCGATCGACAGAATTTGCTTATAATGCTCCGGGAAGATGGCCTTAAGGTCCGCGTATACGCCTGTCTGCTTGCCAATTTGATCGAGCAGATAACCTGCCCCATAGAAGATTCTTCGGACTTGTGTCATTGGAATCGGCCCTGGCTTAACTTCCGATGAAGTCGGGGCCGGTTTCTTTTTGTACGAACGTGTTGGGACGATTTCACCTGTAACCGGATCGACTTTTCCAATCAGTGTCCTCTTAGCGCGTGATTGTTGCTTTTCCTTATCCCAGTAGGGTTCATTCTGATAGGCATAAGTAATGCCCGTTTTCTTGTTTGTCTGAAAAATAACTGCCATATCAACACTCCTCGTTATACATTATATTATATAACGAGTTATAAGTCTACAAAAAAACCGCTATA
The DNA here is from genome assembly GCF_038003605.1 of Carnobacterium sp. FSL E2-0243. Lineage (NCBI taxonomy): Bacteria > Bacillati > Bacillota > Bacilli > Lactobacillales > Carnobacteriaceae > Carnobacterium > Carnobacterium sp. FSL E2-0243. The sequence goes on along the minus strand of NZ_JBBOPM010000002.1, from coordinate 13,275 downwards.
TATCAATCGTTATAGCGGTTTTTCGAGTGATTATCGTTACACAATTCGGGAATGCAGGTTTAATGCAATTGTACATGCAAGTAGTTTAACAAAAGGCGGTACTGCCATTCAGAGAAGTCGTATGGTAGGCGGACATAAAGGATAGTGATAATATGACAACAATACAAGAAATAATTCAGGATTATAAGGAGAACAAAATACCATTAAGTGAGTTACAAGAAACTATCTGGGGATTATCAGAAAGCTCATTAGAAATGATTTCAGAAGAATCCATACATTATTATATAAATTTAATAGAACCAAGGATATGAACAAAATATACAACCGTAATGAAAATGTATGTTGGTTATCCATTAAAAAAGATAAAAAAATCAAAGACAATATATTGTAATATGATGGTATAATAATACAAAATCTTATTTACTATGAGTGTTTTAGGAGATGTTTATAGTGTTCGATGTATTAAAAGAAATGATATATAACAATTATAATGCGAATACCTTGCAAGACCATATAGATTCTTTACATACAATACTAGATAACAATGTAGAAAAAATGACTATTTCAGAAGTAGAATATGAAGTACTAAATGAACTGATTGGTGATTTAAATAATATCAATTAGTATATTGGCAGATCGGTAAGTGTAAATAACAAAAGATATGTAGGTAAAAAACATGTATATGCCTATCCAATTAGCTTTATTGATTTTTTATCTTATTTAAAACAATTTGTAAAAGAACCATTTACTGTTTTAGCAGTAAACGGTTCTTTTTCCCTAATTACAATAAGTGATATAAAAAAATGATTTGAATATTAAAAGCGTACTTTTAATACAACAAAGAAAAGGGAGGTACAAAATGAAAACAGTAAAAGAGATAGAGGGGAAAAAATCAGTACAATTAATAAAAGAAGTGGTGAGAGTAAAACAAACTGTTGTAGAAAGACCAGTTGAATACAATACAATGATTACTAGTACTACGATAGCTAAACAAATAGGAATTGACGAAATAGGAGACGAAGCTCAAGAAGTGTTACTTTTAGTTGCACTAAATACTAAAAATAAAATCAATGCTATTCACAAAGTGTTTAGTGGATCACTAGATAGCAGCATAGCGCACCCAAGAGAAATATTCAGAAGTGCTTTGTTGAATAATGCAGCAAGAATACTGATTTATCATAATCACCCTAGTGGAAATACTGATCCATCAATTGAAGATTATGAGCTTACAGATAGATTTTTTGCAGCAGGAGAATTGCTAGGAATAGAAGTGTTAGATCATATTATAGTTGCTGGAAATGATGCAATATCTTTTAGAGAAAACACTTTATAAAATAAAAAAACAAAAGAGTAGTAAGAACTATGGGTTGGGCGTTATAACTCACTGGAAAACTTATTCTGCAACTTGATAATTTTTTTAATGTTTAATTTTTTAGTTTAGCTATATAATTAAGAATAAGTAGTAGAAGAAATAAAATTAATAGGTTCAGAACAAAAAAAGAAAAAATCCTATCCAGAAAAAATAAAAAATAAAAAAAACTAGTGACTTTAAATATTTTTTATGTAGGTCAATAAAATAAGTAACAACTTATAAGAAAGCAGGGATGAAAATGACTCAGACAGACTTAGATTTAATTGCAGAGTCTTATCAAAAAGCTTTATTTTTACCTAAAAGAAGAAAAAATGAAACGTTAGTTTCGTTGATGAATCAGCTTGAACATAGGTATTCCACATTCATTATTAATCCTATTGGAGAAGATCTAGAACGAGAAGAAGTACGGTTATACAAGGAAATCAGTAATGCGCGTGACTTTTCATAATTATATAACTGGTGGTAATCCAAGTAGCTCCGTCACAACATGAGCGACGGAGCTACTTGGTTTAATGGGTGATTATGTTAAGTAAATGTTAAAATAGGATTTAAAATACTTGCTTTTTAGATAATGATAAGATAGAATTAGATTGTAATAAATATTATTAAATAATTAGTATAAAAACGGAGGGATTAGGATAATGAGTATTGATTTTAAAGATCATGGCAAAAAACCTTATGTAGTCAATATTGAAGAGGCTACTGTGCAAAACGATAATTATCGGACAACAATATGGACAGGAGAAAAATTACAAGTAACGGTAATGACTATTCAACCGAACGATGATATTGGTTTAGAAGTGCATAAAGGAATCGATCAATTTATTCGTATCGAAGAAGGGCAAGGATTATGCCTTATGGGACCGTCCGAAGACAACTTGAATTTTGAACAATCCGTTTCTGAAGATGAGGCAGTTTTTGTTCCAGCAGATATGTGGCATAATATCAAAAACACTGGAGATACTCCCTTAAAGTTATATACCATTTATGCTGGACCTGATCATATTGAAGGAACCGTTCATCCAACCCATGAAGATGCAAAAAATGATCCAAACGAACATTAAAAAAAATTACTGAAAAAATAATGATTTAAGCCCAAAAATTTGAGTTCTACTTTTATTTTTGGGTTCTTTTTTATTTTTTTGAAATAAACCTACATATGAACGATTTGAGGAGGTAAATATATGGAGGCACCATTATTAAAAACAACAAATTTAGAATTCGAGGTAGATGGTAAAACTATTTTAAAAGGTATCACTCTAACTATTGAAAAAGGAGATTTTTTAACGATTACAGGTCCATCTGGTAGTGGTAAAAGTACATTATTAAAAATTATTGCCTCAATGTTATCGCCCACCGAAGGCAAATTATGTTATCAAAATAAACCAGTTGAAGAATATGAACCGACTGATTACCGAAAAGAAGTATCCTACTGTTTTCAAACGGCGACTCTTTTTGGAGAAACAGTAAAAGATAATTTAACGTTTCCTTATGATATTAGAAATCAGCCTTTTAATGAAAAAAAGGCCTTATCTGCTTTAAAAAGCGTTGGTTTAGGAAAAGAGTACCTAACTAAATCAGTCCATGCATTATCTGGCGGTGAAAAGCAAAGAGTAGCGTTAATTCGTAATATATTGTTTATGCCTAAGGTTCTATTGCTAGATGAAGTGACAAGCGCATTGGATGAAGAAAATCAGACTATTATTCGTTCCTTGATCCGTAATCTAAATCAAGAGCAAGGCATTACGATAGTATGGGTCACACATAATACAGTAGAGATTCAATCTTCAAATCGTATTGTCCACTTAGTTAATGGAGAAATGGAGGAACCTAAATGAACTTAGCTATTAATAATGCATCTTTATTATTTGCAACAGCTTTGGTTGGAATAGCACTTATTGTTGTTTATAAAGAAAAATTAGGATTAGGTAAAGATATTTTAATCGGTGTGGTTCGAGCAGTTATTCAATTAGTTGCAGTTGGTTTTTTGTTGGGCTACGTTTTTAATTTAAATAATATTATTGTGACATTAGCACTTGTTTTAGTCATTATTTTTAACGCCTCTTTTAATGCTGGTAAGAAAAGCAATGGCATATCAAATGCATTTAAAATATCGTTTATTGCTATATTAACAGCAACTAGTTTGACTTTAGTAGTGCTCCTTCTATCGGGAGCTGTTTTATTCATTCCTTCGCAGGTGATTCCAATATCAGGAATGATTGCTAGTAATTCAATGATTGCGATTGGAATTTGTTATCGAAACTTAAATGCAAAATTTAAAGACCAACGTCAACAAGTATTAGAAAAGTTAGCTCTAGGAGCAAATTTAAAACAAGCCTCTATTACAATCGTACGTGACAGTATTCGCTCAGGTATGTTGCCTACCATAGAGTCTGCAAAAACAATAGGAATCGTTAGTTTACCCGGAATGATGTCAGGATTAATGTTTGCTGGTGTAGATCCAACACATGCAATAAAGTACCAGATTATGGTTACCTTTATGTTGCTTTCTACAACAAGTATTGCATCTGTTATGGCTAGTTACATGGCATACAAAGAATTTTATACCGAAAGCAAACAATTAAAGAATTAAAAGCTCCTTTTTTCTAGAGAAGTTTGTTATTGAAAAGTTTATTTTTTTATAAAAAATAGAGTAAGAAAAGGAGGAAATTAAGATTGATTCCTAGATCCCCGTTTTCTCACTCTGTTTTAGTATCAACTTGTCTTTTATTTAATTACATTGAGGCTACACTTTTTTCTCCTTTTGCAATAAACGTAGCCCGTTCAAGATAACCAAAATTGTTGAACCTTCATGAAAGACAACTCCTACTGGTAAATCTAGATAGCCTAAAAGATTCAAAAAAATCAGTATGACAATGACGCTGATTGAAAAAATAATATTTTGCTTAATGATACGGTTTAATCGACTACTTAGTTTATAACTATAAAGTAGTTTTGCTAAATCATTTTTTACGATTACCACATCAGCTGATTCTATTGCCACGGATGAGCCGCTACCCATAGCGATACCAATATCAGCATTTGCTAATGCTGGTGCGTCATTGATTCCATCTCCAACCATGCCGACTACCTTTTTATTTCGTTGGCTTTTTAAAATATAATTGATTTTATCTTCTGGAAGACAGTTTGCTACATAATCATTTACTTTGACTTCTTTGGCTACTTTCGCAGCTACTCTTTCGTTGTCACCCGTTAATAGAACAACTTGAATACCTTCTTTTTGAAAACCCGATACCGCTTCTATTGCTTCATAACGTACTTGGTCGGAAAGAGATACGTAACCAACAATTCCATTGTCTTTTACCACAATAATAGTTGTATTTTCCTCGGCTATTTTATCAAGATAATGATTTTTATCGAGGTAACCGTTAAAAGCACTGGGTTTTCCTATTGTGATTGCTCCTTTTTTAACACCGGATCCAGCTATTTCCTCCACAGGTTCTGAAGTATCAATGTCTTTAAAGGTTCTATCTTTGAAAGCTGCAACAATCGCGTTGGCTATAGGATGGTTAGATTGTTGTTCCATATAAACTACTTCATTAAGAACATCATCTGGAACTTCGTAATCTAATACTGTGAAATCGCCAAGTGTTAATGTCCCTGTTTTATCACTATACAAAATATCCATAGTGTTCAAAGATTCCATCGCTGCCCCACCTTTAACTAGTACCCCATTTTTTGCCCCATTGCTTATGGCACTGAGAGTTGCTGGTGTAGCAGAAGCGACCAAAGCACATGGGCTAGCAACGGTTAGTAAAACCATTCCCCGGTAAAAGGCTTCTTGAAAGCTAAATCCATTAATAGTATAGAGGGTAACAATAAAAATGGGTACTATAATTAAAACAGCAATTACATATTTTGTTTCAAATCGATCAATAATTTTTGAGATTTTTGAGGGTCTTTTTTGTGCTTCTTCCACCATGCGAATAATATTTGAAAAAACAGTTTGATCACTCGTTTTATTCACTTTAAGATGAAATGCATTCCCTTCATTGAAAGTCCCAGAAAAGACTTCATCTCCGTTTTCCTTTTCAACAGGTAATGATTCTCCAGTAAGACTTGCTTCATTGATTTGTGTTTTCCGATCCGTATACCCATCGATAGGTATTTGAACTCCTTTTGAAATTACTACGGTATCACCAACTTTTAAGGTGTTAGTAGGCACCTCAACAACTTCACCATTCTCTTTAAATAATTGAGCTACAGCTGGAACATGGGACATTAATTCAGAAATAGCACTTTTTGATTTATTAGTAGCATATGATTCTAGAGCTTCTGATCCCGCAAAAATTAGTAATAGTATAGCTCCTTCTGATTCATAACTGATTAAGCATGCACCTAAAGCCGCTAAAATCATAAGCAAATCAACATTTGGAGCTTTAGAATGAATTGTTTCTACAAGGGCTTTTTTTGCTGAAAAGAAGCCTAAAAAGAAAATGGCAAAGTAAAAAGAAAATTGACTATAGAAGCCTCCTAATGAATTCAAAACAAAACCACTAAGCGTAAAAAAAATTCCAATCATTAAAAATTGACCTGAACGTGTGTTACTTAAAAATTTCAACATTTCCCTCTTCCTTTCTATAAACAATATCAATCTAGTAGCTAGATTTCCCCTCCTTAATAAAAAATAAAAACAAAAAAAGGCACACCTATAGGACAGTATTACTGTCCCACAGGTGTGCCTTTTTGGCACTACTCTGCTATCACACATCGGTGATCCGGCTGCATGTACCTCGAAGAGGTCCACCGCCTGTTCAGATTTAAATAGCTCTCATTCTAAAACATAAGCAAGAAGAGCAAGTTAAATTAGATTTATACATACAAATAATATCATTTGTAGAATAGTATATCAACAAAAAAATATAAGAGGAGTATTTAAAATTGAATTTTTATAGAATTAGTAAAAATATACCTAAAAGAATATTAAAAACCTAATCTGAAATTAAATAAGGTCTCGCTGATTTCATCTTCATTGATTCCAATATAACGTTTCGTAATCTTCTCGTTGCTATGGCCAACTATTTCCATGAGTGTAGCCACGTCTTTGGTTTTCTTATAGTAATGATAACCGAACGTCTTGCGCAACGTGTGCGTGCCGATATCGTCTCGATCCAATAGGTCGCCCACCTTTTGAAACATCTGGTACACCGTGTTGACCTTTAAATGGCCACCGGTGGTGCTAGGAAACAAATAATCCTCTGGCTTCAAGTCTTTGGTGTAGTCTTGGATCAACTCCTGCAGGCTGCTTAAATATAAAATACGTGTTTTCCCGGTCTTTTGTTCCACAATGCGTGGATTCTTCGAGGTAATCACGTCTTTTTTCTTTAGTTTCACGATATCGGACATGCGTAAACCGCTATTAATACCGATCAAAAACAGAAAAACATCGCGTTTGGCGTTCTTATTGCGGCGCAAACAAAATAAAAAGTCGTTGATTTCTTGCTGCGTTCTTAAAGGTTGGACGTTATATGTCATTGAAAATGGCTCTCCTTTCAAAAAACGATACATGATTTCATTCAGTATACCACGAAATCATGTATCGGAGGGGCTTAGAAAAAAAGAACCCTATAGAGATAGTATTCTGGATACATGATTTTATACAATTTCATGTATCTGGACTAATAAACTAATGTAATTTTACAACGAAACAATAGAGCTTAAACAATAGAGCTTAAACAATAGTGAATAACCATATAGATAATAAAGCAATAATTCCTGCTACTAAACAAAAAACAAGTACTATTAATCTTTTATCTTGCTTATCCTTTCGTTTGTTTCTTTTTTTTCTTACAGCTTCAATGTCTTTATTTTCCATGAAAGCTATGATTTCTTTATATGTTTGGACATCTTCCGATTTTTTGATTTTCTCAACTTTTATCGCTCCATACATTCCTACTAACCATAGAATAAATGGGGGAAGAAAAAACCAATAACCCGGTAGTAATAAAGAAGGACCAATTGATAACATAGCCAACACAATAAAAACAATCATTACCTTAGTATATTTGTCCATTTCTGAATGAGATACCCAATCTTTCATTGTTTCTACATCTCCTTTTACTAACTCATCTAAAGAAACATCAAAAAGAGCGCTAAGTAATAATAAGTTATGAATATCAGGATAACTATGTCCATTTTCCCAGTTTGAAATGGTTTGTCGTGAGACAAATAGTTTTTCCGATAATTCTTCTTGAGAGAGTGCCAATGTAGCTCTATATTTTTTTATTTGTTTACTTAGATTCATATTATCTGCTCCTTCTAACAATAGGATAATTTAAGTGGAAGAAATATACTATCAAATGTCTTTATAATCAGGAAATTTCGAGTGTCAAAATGTTTTTACAAACAATAAATACGTACTTGAAAACCACTAGTATTACTTATTCAAGGAACTTATGTTGTATTTTATACTAAAAAATAACCTTATTCGAATAAGGTTCAAGATATATATTTCTATCTAATTTCATGTATGAAAAAACGAAAAGGAAGTGTCTCTATTGTTTGCCTACCAACCATTCTACCCTATGATGCTAGCTCTAGTTTATATAGGAGTAACTTATTTCTTAGTTAGACATGAAAATAAGTATATCACCTACGGAATTACTATTTTCTCGTGTCTTTTGAATTTCTCATTTCTTTATCTCTGGCTTGATAAAATAATTTTTTTGATGACCTCTGCAGGTGAAGGATTCCAACGATTTATGGAGTTTAGTCAATTCGTTGATGTTTCATACTTTATCTTGCTTGTTCCTCTTCTGCTTCTTTTTGCGTGGTATGGCATCAAGAAAATAGTCCAGCAAGATCAATATCTCGGGTTAAAAATAGTCTTTATCTCTTTTTACATCGTTGCACTAGTTGGACTATTAGTATTAGGACAACTTGTATTTAGCTTATTATATTATGGTTTTGCTCCTTAAGATACATAAAATAAACTTAATAGTAACCTTGATTCAACAACATCCTATATACACGACTTTATGCAATTTCATGTATTAAGATGATTTAGAAAACCGACAGTACGCCATACATTAAGAAAAACTCAATAAGAGCTCCTACTATCGCCAAGCTAGATTTTTCTAAGTTCATTCTCTTCCTGTTTTGTGTTTTCGGATCATTTCTTACTTCTCTATTGTCCATATAATCTAAGATTTTTTTATAGGTTTTTAGATTTTCTTTATCTTGGATCTTTTGAAGTTTAATAGCAGCATTGACCATGATTACTATAAAAGTAACTGGCAAAATCAAAGAAAAATCGCCCCAGTATTTAAATAAGGATGCAGTAATGAGGGTTAAAACAAATGATCCTATAATAACCAACATTAATTGATTCATCTTAGCAATAGTTACTTCTCTTTTCATCTTATCGTCATCTCCTTTAATCAATTCGTCTAAGGAGATATTAAAATAATTGCTTAAAAGTAACAGACTTTGTAGATTTGGATAACTTTTAGGTGTATACTTAATTTAGATAAAGTAACTTTAAAAGTTACTTTTTAAAGAAGGTGAATAATTTTGAGTGAATTTACGATTGCAGTACATGGGTTGGTCTATTTAGGTCATAACAATTCAATTTTTACCAGTGAAGCATTAGCTGAGAACATTTGTACGAATCCAGTTCGTGTTCGCAGAGTTCTGGCAAAATGCCGAAAAAAAGGATTAGTTCAAACAAAAAAAGGTGTGCATGGCGGATACTTTCTAACCGATAATTTAGAAGCTATCACTTTAAAAAATGTTTATGAGGCGATAAAGATCCCAATTATCCAAAATACTTGGCATTCAGGTTATATCAATGAACAATGTATGATTTCGTCTGGTATGTCAGAAGCTATGGATGATCTTTATGATGAGCTGAATAAAGATGCAGTAGCAAAACTAGCAACTATTACATTAAAAGATATGGAAGTAAAATTATATGCAATACAAAATGAGAGGGGCACTAAAATATGAATGAGTACACTACAGACGTAGCCATTATTGGATTTGGTAAAGCAGGAAAAACATTAGCAGGTGCTTTAGCTAAAAAAGGAAAAACCGTCACTGTGATTGAAAAATCAGCTAAAATGTATGGTGGAACTTGTATTAATGTGGGATGCTTACCGACTAAATCGTTGACACATAGTGCAAAAATTATTGATCAATTATCAGAATTTGGCATTGAGCGAAATCCTGAGATTAACAACCAGTTTTTCAAACAAGCCATGGACTATAAAACTGAATTAGTAACCAAATTAAATAAAAAAAACTACCATAAAATTGCTGATTTAGATAACGTAACAGTCTTAGACGGTTTTGCTCACTTCAAAGATGACCATACTTTGTTAGTGGATACAGATACAGAAACGCTACAAGTTACGGCTGCTAATATCATTATTGGAACTGGATCTACGGCTGTTATTCCAGATTTTGAAAACAAGCAAAACAGTCCACACATCCACACAAGTGAAGAAATTTTAGAGCTAACAAATCTGCCAAAAAAACTAGGTATTATCGGAGCTGGTCCAATTGGATTAGAATTCGCTTCTTATTTTGCTGAATTTGGTTCTGAAGTAACCGTTTATCAATTCAATGACTCATTATTGCCACGTGAAGATAAGGATGACGCAGCAGCTATTTTGGAAAGATTAGAAGAATTAGGGGTAACTATTGAATTTAACGCTCAAGCTAAACGTGTTCAAGATACGGATAATGGTGTACGTTTAACATTTGAACAAAACGGCGAAGAAAAATCTGCTGAATTAAATGAAATTTTAGTTGCTACTGGCCGTATTCCTAACACAAATAAATTAGATATTGAAAAGGCTGGCGTGGCGCTCGGCGCTCGTGGAGAAATCAAGGTAAACAAGCACTTGCAATCTTCTGTTGAACACATTTGGGCAGTGGGCGACGTTAAAGGTGGACCACAATTCACTTATATTTCTTTGGATGACTACCGTATTGTTTTGCCTCAATTGCTAGGAGAAGAATCCAACTATAATTTAGAAACGCGTCGTGTTTATCCTACAGCAACATTTGTGGATCCAACATTTGCACGGGTAGGCTTTAATGAAAAAGAAGCAACTGAAGCTGGTAAAAATTATAAAGTTGCTAAGATGCCCGTTGCTGCTGTTCCTAAAGCTCAAGTATTGCGTGAAACAAGCGGCTTTTTGAAAATATTAGTTGATCCAGAGACTGACCTTATATTAGGCGCAAGCTTCTTCAGCTACGAAGCTCACGAAATGATCAACTTAATTGCATTAGCAATTAATGAAAATATTTCATATAAGAGTTTACGAGACGGTATTTATACTCACCCTACAATGAGTGAATCCATGAATGATTTACTTGAAATGATTTAACTTAAATTTAACCACAAAAGAGGCTGGGACAAAATAAAATGGACCTTATAGAGATCTATTTTTCAGAGTCCACTCTATAGGAGTCATTTTACACTATTCACCTCCTATTCATTATTACTTATAACAGATAAGAGGTGAATATCATGCCCTCACTAGACGTTTATGTACCAATTAATAACTCTATTTTAGTACTTGTTGAAGAAATAAAAGAGTGTCTATAAAATCGTATAAACTAATTTATATAAGAGATTCCGGAAAACATCGTGTGCGATATAAAAATAAATTCTATCAAATATAGAACTTACCCAAATCTTTAAGCCCATCATAGCGTAAGTTTCATATCTAAAAAGAGAAGATTGGATTTATTGAGTAAATTAATCATGCAAATATAACATTACCGTTACTATATCGCCACCGCTTTTCCCTATCGCGTCTCTAATTTCCTTATTGATTGAGATGATCTTATCTTCATCTTTCCTTGGAGCCAAATAAATGTTTTTCACTTCAAAATCGTCAATTGTACCAGATACTTTTAAATGTCCCCATCTCCCTTTATTATCAGCTGTTCCTGGTAGTCTAAGGTGATAAGTCCATGATCCAAATCCCTCTTTGTAATGTAATTTGAGTTTCTGATTGTCAATTATTTTTATCATTTAAATAGCCCCATTTCTCATTCACTTTATCTATAGTTATGATACATGAAACTATCTAATATCGTGTATTTTAAAATAATGATCGTCTAAAAAAACACATATTATATTATATTAATTATTCTTTAAGAATACACTTAAAATAAGGATTTCTCTTGATCCATAGTTAGTTTATTGCTTAATATATACTTGTAGGTATTTTAAAATACAAAAGAACGGAGGATCTTTTATGATGACTCATTTTTTTGATTCATTCTGGTGGATGTTTTCAGGAGTTTTTATTACTGCAAGTATTTTAATTACTTTAAATTTAATAAAAGTGATTAGTTTTAGAAAAGAACTTTCCTTAAAGTTTAAAATAGTAGATTTAATCGTTCCAATAAGTTTATTAGTGCTATTGATTTTTGCTAATTTCTTTTCAGGCGTTTTATATGATCAATTTAATCTAGCTACAGATAATATGCTACTTATACTAACTTTTTATTCAGGTATCATATTTTTAATTCAAGTTTATTATACGTTTAAGAAAGAAAAACAAAAAAGTGTTTAGAAACGCAATTTCTAATTAAAGCAACACAACAAGACATTATTGAAGATGCTGTTATTTTCTTAAGTACTCAATATAAATAATAGCAAAAAGGACTCTACCGCTGTTTAAGCGATAGGGTCCTTTTGAGCATTAACTATTAATAGCCTTCATTGCTAAATTTAAATTTTCACTGTCAACATTACTTTATATTTTCATTTTTTTGAACAATTACTTTTACTTTCACTAATAATTCATCTATCAATTTCTCTGGAACAGTCTCCACATAACTATATTTTCTTGCATTGTAATCAATGGTTACTAATTGATCTAACAAAACTTTTCCTGAAGATTTCGTACCTTGTAATGGCACATATAAAGGATAGTTGCGTTCTGTGTTTGATATTGGAGCAAAGACCGCTATATTAGCATAGTCACTGACACCATGATAGCTTAAACAAATATAGGGTCTGTATCCTTGTTGTTCATGTCCTTGTTTAGGATCTAAATTTATCTTAACAATATCGCCTTGTTTTACCATTTCTCATTTCCTATAGGAGAAAAACTTTGTAGTTCTGTTGTAAATGTTTCTTTGTTGTAGTCTTTGAAAAGTTCTTCAAAAGTTACTTCTTTTTCGGCTTTGGTTAATACAATCGAATGATTAATAACTTCTACATTTAAGTCATCATCTTTTTCTGCTTCCAATGCTTCTAATAGGCTTTTGGGTAAACGGATTGCCTGACTGTTTCCCCACTGTTTAACTGGTAGTTGAATCATTAGAATCCCTTCCTCTCTTTTGTCCATTGTAGCAGAAAGTATCTACTTTGTATATACACGTTATTCAATAAGAGTAAGAAATTAATTCTATTAAATTAAAATTTATATAAGCAGATTTTCATAATAGAAGCTGGCTAATCAATATAAAAAGTATAATTGTTAAAAATGTAATAAAGTGAATAATATAATTGTAGCCTATTACACAACAAGGTACAATTATAGGTGTTATAAAAAAGGGATATTGAAAAATTATGATACAAATAGGCTTTTCGGACCAAGTAAAAAAAGATATTAATGTTAAACCATCTAAAAATAAACATCAGAAATCAGAGGAAAACATTACTACCGCAGTTAGAATTAGCACACAATATTATGAAGTATTAAGAGAAAGAGCTTTTCTTGAAAAGACCTCTGTCCGTCAATTAGTTGACGATAGACTAGCAGAGAAATTAGATTAAAAAACTGTAACAATAAGATATGTGAGAATGTATTATTTACTTTAAAGCTTGTATAACAAGGAACCACAATTTTTGTGGTTCCTTGTTATACAAGCTTTTTTTTTCACTTATTTGATAAGAACTATTTCTTTTATAC